>DAIDTL010000079.1:5388-5830 GCA_027457225.1 Ferrovaceae bacterium | reverse complement strand
GCGCTGTATGGTGACATCCAGTGCTGTCGTGGGCTCATCCGCAATCAACAACTGGGGCTGACAGCTGATAGCCATGGCTATCATGACCCGTTGCTGCTGGCCTCCGGACAGTTGATGCGGGTAGTCATTCAGTCGGCGTCGTGGGTCCGGAATTCCTACCTCTGCAAGTAACTCAAGTGCACGGGTGTGTGCCTGACGGCGCGAAAATCCAAGATGCAGACGTAACCCTTCCATTAACTGCGTACCAATCGGAAATACCGGATTCAGTGAGCTCATCGGTTCCTGAAAAATAATGCTGATGTCCTTGCCGCGCACGGCACGCAAGGCTGTATTGTCAAATCCCAGAAGATTTTGGCCGTGCCACAGGATCTGGCTTGATGCGCCAATGCGCGCAACAGGCTTGGGCAATAACCCAAGAATGGACAACGCCGTCACAGACTTG
>DAIDTL010000079.1:0-5378 GCA_027457225.1 Ferrovaceae bacterium | reverse complement strand
GGCAAGCGTAGTTCGCTCGGCCAGGTCAAAGCTCACGCCGTTCACTGCAGGAAGTCTTTCAGCCTGAGACACCTGAAAATCGACCCACAGATTACGTACACTTAGCAACATGAGTATTCCTGATCCTCAATTTTTGAGCTTCGGGTCCAGTGCATCGCGCAATGCGTCGGTCAGCATGCTAAAGGCGGTAACCAGGATTGCCATGGCGAGGCCCGCTGCTGCCAATTGCCACCACTTCCCCAGAATCAATTCATTCTGCGCTTCGTTGAGCATGCTGCCCCACGACACCACATCCACCGGCACGCCAAACCCCAGAAAACTTAAAATGACCTCAGACTTGATAAAACCAATCACGTTCAGAGAGAGTTGCACCAGGATGACATGGCTGGTATTGGGAAGAATGTGGATGAACATGCGCCGTGTATTTGAGGCTCCCATCGCTCCAGCCGCGAGGACATATTCACGGGTTTTGTGTTTGAGATATTCAGCACGCACCAGGCGGAATACGCCTGTCCATCCAGTCAGTCCCAGAATCAAGATGAGGGTAACCACTCCTTTCTGCTGCAACACCGCCGCGATGGCAAATACCAGCAACAAGTAGGGAATGGCGGTAAATACCCCATACAACCAATTGAACCCGTCGTCCACCCAACGCCCAAAATAACCGGCCACCGCACCCATTAAGGTGCCCAACAGCGTAGCAAGCAGCGCAGACACCAAGCCCACCAGAATCGAGGTTTCACTGCCCTTAATCACTTTGATCCACACGTCATGACCCCACTTGTCGCCTCCTAAGGGGAGCGACAAACGGCGCGGCGCTTCCACAAGATCACGATCTTGTGGATACTGCGCCCGGATGGCAGCAAGCACGGGTGCCAGTGGATCCTGCAGTCCATAGAGTGCTATGGGCCCATCCGGGGTATCGTTACCAATCACCGACCGTTGTGCCGTTTCATCCTGATCCTGTGCCCAGAACACAGGGGGGGCGTAGTTGACGCCCACTTCACGAGTCCAGTCGGTTGCTATCCAACCCATCAGGGCCATCATCACCACCGCCAGATAACACCCCACCACCAGGAGGGCCGTCATTCCGACCCGGTCGCGCCGCAACCGACGCCAGGCAAGGGTCCAGAGTCCTGGAGAAGAGCGCTCGATGGGCACGGAGTTCACTCGAAATGGACCCGTGGATCGAGTGCCCGGTAGAGCAGATCACCCAACAGATTGGCAAACAGCGTGGCCACAGCCACGTAGACCGTGGCCGCCTTGATAATGGGAAAATCGCTACGCTCAACCGCCAGTATGATTTCTCGTCCGATTCCAGGAATGGCAAAAAACCGCTCCAGTAAAAACGCTCCCGTCAACAAAACAGGCAATCCCATCAGCACATTGGTGACGATAGGAATGGCTGCGTTGCGCAGCACATGCACCAACAGGATCCGTGGTTCGGATAGACCCTTGGCACGCGCCGTGCGCACATAATCCTGACCGATCTCATCCAGAATAAACGTCCGATACAAACGCACCGAAGGCGCAATGCTCACCATCAGCCCCAACAAGACCGGCAAAACCGCATAGGTAGTCAGGTTGCGCCACAGGTTATCGCTCCACCCTTTGACTGGAAACCAGCCCAACAGGGAAGCGAATACATATTGCCCGACGATGATGTAGACCAGAAGGCTGATGGACATGACCACCGTGCTGGTCACCATCAGGGTGCGATCCAGCACTGATCCGCGCACAGCTGACACAATCAGCGCCACCACCACAGCCACGAGTGTTTCCAGCAACAGCATCGGAATCAACAATACCAGCGATGGACCGAGACGCGTCCGAAATATTTCAGACACCGGTTCGCGCGTTGCCCAACTGTTTCCAAAATCACCCGTGACAATCTGACGGATAAAAATCAGCAGCTGTTCCCACATGGGACGGTCAATACCCAGCTGGTGACGGATATTGGCGATATCCTCCGGGTTGGCCATCTTGCCAGCCAGAACATAGGCAGGATCACCTCCCACCCAGTTGAATAGTAAAAAGACGAGCAGTACCACTCCCAGCAGGGTGGGGACCATTTGCCACAAGCGTCGAAATAGAAAAGCGGTCAGGTTCATTGGCGGGGTGCCCGGCTCACGTCAATGTCCAACAAGGACCACACCGAGGGCAGGATGGGATGGGCCTTGTATCCAATCACCCAGGGATGGGTCAGCACATTTCGAATATGCGTGGTACTGACCTTGGTGACACCTTTCAACTCCAGCAGACGTGCCAGTTGATGATAAATCGCATCGCGTTGCGGGGAAGCTGGCATGGTCAAGGTTTTTTCATAGAGGCGGTCCCACTCCGGATCCTGATAGCAGGATCCGTTGTTTTCGTGAGTATGCGGGCCATACCAAAGCTGCATGAAATTATCGCCATCGGGATAGTCGGCGATCCAGGCGGACAGGCGAATCTGGACCCTACACTGACGCTCCGCTTTAAGGATTTCTGGAAATTTAAGCTTTTCGCTCTCAAACCGGATTGCCAGCCGATCCAGTGCTTTTTTCATCATCTCATCCAATTCCCGATCCTGGGACGATAAACTCGAAGTGTAGCGTACCGCCAACGGCTGACCATCGGGCTGGCGTCGGTAACCGTCCGGCCCTTTGGCATAGCCCATACGATCGAGCAAACGGTTGGCTTCCCTGGGATTATAGTCAAGCAAGCTGCGATAATTGGGGTCAGCACCCGCCACACCTTCCGGAATGGGGTAGGCATTACGTACCGCCTGACCTTTGTGAATTACCCGGATCATTTCTTCGTCATTCTGCACCATGAAAATGGCACGACGCAGGGCAATCTTCTCCTTGCTCATCCCGCCCAGTACGGGATCCTGCTGATTGATAAAGTAATAAGCAATCGAAGGATCGCTAATGCGATCCAGACGAATTCCCCGATCAGCCAGCGACGATTTGAGGTGGGTGCCGTGCAAGGCCATGGGTGCAAACTGACCGGCCAGGCCGATCATGTCCAGTTCACCCTTGCCAAAACTCAGCCAGGCCGACTGCGCTTCCTCGATGACCTGAACCTCAATCCGGTCGATTTGGGGAATGCTTTTGCCGCGCATTTGCGCAGCGATATTCTGGCTGTCGGGATCGTTGCCTGGGTCGAAATTCCAGATTTCGTGCCTGAAGTTGGGATTTCGCTCCAGAACCATGAGCGACGAACGGGTCCAGCGTGTCAGGTGATACGGGCCGCTCCCCACCGGATGGGAGGCGGTATCGCCGGCATAACCCTCAATAGCTTCTCGCGCCACGATCCCATACATGGGTTGGGCCATAGCATGCGCAAAATTGTAGTCTGTGGTTTTAAGACGGATCTTGAGCGTGTAGCGATCCAGCACCTCCAGCCCCGGAATGCTGGCGTCGTAATTGAAATGCCCGGTACGGCGTGCTGCTTCGCCCAATTCATCCAGTCCGATAATTTTCCCTTCGACCAAAAACTTGTAGGGAGAACGGTTTTTGGGGTCCATGAAACGCATCAAGGTATACACCACATCCTGTGCCGTCACTTCGCGCTTTTGGCCCTTGAATACCGGATCGGGTGCAAAATAAACACCTTGTTTCAACGTAAACACCCAGATTTTGCCCTGGTCCGTGACGATCGGCATGGCAGCGGCCAGACGCGGAATCAACTTGACGGGGCGGGTCAGGTAATCGTAGGTGAGCAAAGATTCGAACAATTGCTGTTCGATGGAAGCCGTATTGAGGTCGGAGGTCATGACCGGATCAAATCCGGTCTCGGCTGCTGAGAGCTCCAGACGCAGGACCTTTTCGGGTGGAGCGGCCCAGGCACCCATAACCCATAAACCCAACAGAATGAAGAGGAGACGCCCCATATGGTTTATCATACCGGGCAAATCAATAGGAGACCTCATGGGATTTCTTGCCAATAAAAATATTTTGATTACTGGACTACTGAGCAATCGTTCCATTGCCTGGGGTATAGCCAAAGCCATACTGCGTGAGGGCGCCACAGTTGCCCTGACCTATCAGGGTGAAGGGGTTCGCGCGCGCGTTGAAAAACTGGCCGAAGAACTGGGGGCTCAGCTTGTTCTGCCTTGTGACGTATCGAGCGACACCGAAATCGATGCATTGTTCATGAGCTTGGGCCAAAGCTGGCAAGGCATGGATGGTATCGTTCACTCCGTTGCCTTCGCTCCGCGCGAAGCATTGTCCGGAGAATACCTGGATACCGTCACCCGGGAAAATTTCAGGATTGCTCACGATGTCAGCTCCTATAGTTTCTCCGCTCTGGCCAAGGCAGGCTATCCCATGATGGCAGGCCGTAACGGTGCCCTACTCACAATGTCTTATCTGGGCGCTGAAAAATCGGTGACCAATTACAACGTCATGGGACTGGCCAAAGCCAGCCTTGAAGCCAACGTGCGCTATATGGCACATAGCCTGGGACCACGCGGCATTCGCGTCAACGGCATTTCGGCCGGGCCGATCAAGACGCTGGCTGCCGCCGGCATCGGTGATTTTGGCAAAATTCTGAATTATGTGGAAGCCACGGCCCCACTGCGCCGCAATGTCACCATAGATGAGGTGGGTAATGTGGCCGCATTCCTTTGCAGCGATCTTGCGTCAGGAATCACCGGCGAGATCGTTCATGTGGATTCCGGTTTCTCGACCACGGTACCGGGAATGGCAGGTTAGTTCTTCTTGTCCAGCACCGTCTTGTTGACTAGGCGGACATCGGCTGCTTTGCGCAGCGCCGCAATGAACCCGGATAGGGTTTCATCCCCATAGGCACGCGTCAACCCGGCTTCGGCTTGGTTGCGTTTGGTGGGATCAGCGGGATTGCCGGGAGCCACCTGGGTGACACGCACCAGCACATAACTTCCGGAGGGCAAGGCACTCCCCGTAAAAGCCGGCAAATGGGTCGTGCTGACCTGAAACGCCGGGGTTACCACCGCGGATGGCAACCCGCCGGACAACGCTTGCTGGCGCGTTAGCAGATGCTTTGCAGACCAGGTCAGTGCAACAGTTTTGCCAGCTTTCAGATCAGCCAGCCGCGCCTCCCCCTCCTGGCGCACCAGCTTGGCAGCTTCTTCCCGCTTCAACATTTGGGCAATAGCATCACCGACCTCTGCCAACGGACGTGCCACCGAAGGCTCATGGGCCAGCACGCGCGCTGCCACCAGCGTATTGGGGGCCACCTCAATAGCCTGGGTGTTGCGACCGCCCTGAATTGATTCTGGCGAGAACAGGGCATTCAGTAACTTGGGATTGTTAAACAGCGGAGCTTGTGCGGAGGCACCCCGAGTAACCCAGCCTGCGTCCTGGAGAGTCAGCTTCAGTTTTTCGGCAGCGGGTTGAAGACTGGTGGATTGTTCG
>DAIDTL010000078.1 GCA_027457225.1 Ferrovaceae bacterium | reverse complement strand
GCTTCTGGACGCTTGGTCCCTTGGCGTTTTTTAACATTTTTGATGCGGGGCTGCGTGAGGCAGCGGTGCAAAGCGCTACTGCCAAGACCGCAGAGTCCGCGGCCCTATACCGGATTACGGTGCTGAAGGCCTTCAGGGAAGTGGAAGACAACCTGGCGTTGCTGCACTATCTGGGAGAAGAAAATAGACATCAGACCCTGGCCGTGGGAGCGGCCCGCCGTACTTACAACCTGGCGATGAACCGTTACCGCGAAGGGGCTGTGAGCTACCTGGAAGTGATCGATGCAGAAAACATCAAGTTGCGCACGGAGCAGGTGGAGTTGAGTATTGAAACCGACCGCATGCTGGCGAGTGTTGGCCTGATTCGCGCCATTGGCGGTGCCTGGTAGATTGTCGTAGGAAACAGAACGATTCAATGTCCCTGTCCAGGGGCATTTATTAAGGACGGTATCGCATGTACGAGCTTGTCAAGCTGGCGCTGCGGCGTCCGTATACATTCACTGTCGTAGCGATCCTGATCCTCATTTTTGGACCCCTGGCTGCGCTGCGTACGCCCACCGACATTTTTCCGGATATTCGCATTCCAGTCATTAGTGTCGTCTGGACCTATACGGGAATGCAGCCTGATGACATGGCAGGGCGTGTGGTTTATGGCTATGAGCGTGCTCTCAGTTCCACAGTCAATGACATTGAGCACATCGAATCACAATCCCTGCCAGCGTACGGAATTGTCAAGATCTTCTTTCAGCCCAGTGTGGATATTCGTACTGCGACCGCCCAGGTGGCTTCTATTTCCCAGACGGTATTAAAGCAATTGCCGCCAGGGATGACCCCTCCCCTCATACTCAATTATAACGCTGCAACGGTGCCCATCCTTCAACTCGCACTGTCCAGTAAAAACCTTTCCGAACAGAAGTTGTTCGACTTGGGCCAGAATTTTATCCGACCCCAACTTGCTACCGTTCCCGGGAGTGCCGTTCCATCACCTTACGGCGGAAAAGTGCGCCAGATCCAGGTTGATTTGGACCCCCATGCGATGCAATCCATGGGAGTGTCTGCAAATGACGTGAGCAATGCGCTGGCTTCGCAAAACCTCATTATCCCGGCGGGGACTGAAAAAATTGGCAAGTTTGAATACAACATCAAATTGAACGACAGCCCGAACGAGTATCAAAAGCTGAATACCCTGCCCATCAAGCAAGTCAACGGCGCGACCATTTTCATGCGGGACGTTGCCCACGTGCGTGATGGATATCCTCCCCAGATCAATATCGTCAGGGTGGATGGCGTTCGCTCCGTGTTGATGACTATTCTCAAGAACGGATCAAATTCAACCCTGGATATCATTTCCGGAATCAAGGTTTTGGTGGACCGGCTCAGAATGGAACTACCCAAGACGCTCAGAATGGAGATTGTCGGCGACCAATCCCTGTTTGTGCGGGCGGCAGTATCCAGCGTGATCAGGGAGGGCATAATTGCGGCCGCATTAACCAGCCTGATGATCCTGCTCTTTCTGGGGAGTTGGCGTTCGACCGTCATCATCTCGGCTTCCATACCGCTGGCTATTCTGTCCTCCATAACCGTGCTGTCGGTCATTGGAGAAACCTTGAATGTCATGACGCTTGGTGGGCTGGCACTGGCAGTGGGAATATTGGTGGACGATGCCACGGTAACGATCGAAAACATCAACTGGCATCTGGAACAAGGCAAACAGGTTCAGACCGCCATTCTGGACGGAGCCCGTCAGATCGTGACGCCGGCATTTGTTTCTCTGCTCTGCGTTTGCATCGTTTTCGTGCCGATGTTTTTCCTGACGGGTGTGCCACGATACCTGTTTGTGCCCATGGCTGAGGCGGTAATGTTTGCCTTGGTGGCCTCCTTCTTGTTGTCTCGTACATTTGTTCCGACTGCCGCCTTCTTTCTTTTGAAGCCCCAGGCAACGCATTCCTCCGGATCAAACAACCCGTTGATACGATTCCAGAAGGGGTTTGACGAGAAGTTTTCAGCTTTTAGGAATTATTATCGCGAGTTGCTCGAACTGGCGATGCAACACCAAAAGCTGTTCGTTGTCGGTTTTATGACCGCAGTCCTGTTGTCTTTTCTGCTATTGCCTTTTCTGGGGCGTAATTTCTTTCCTGCTGTGGACAGTGGCCAGATCAAAATTCATGTGCGTGCCCAGGTGGGAACAAGGGTGGAGGAAACCGCCAGACTTTTCGATGATGTCGAAGAGGCGATTCGAAGAGAGATACCCAAAGCGCAGCTTTCCAGCATCGTAGACAATATTGGTTTGCCCGTCAGTGGCATCAATCAGTCTTACAGCAATACGGGAACGATTGGGCCCCAGGATGGCGATATCCTGATCTCGCTTAATGCAACACATTCGCCTACCGAGGATTACGTCAGGACATTCAGGACGATTCTGCCGGAGAAGTTTCCGGGCACTTCCTTTGCTTTCCTGCCGGCGGACATCGTCAGCCAGATTCTCAACTTCGGAGCTCCGGCACCGATCGATATCCAGGTCAAGGGGCCCAATCGGGATGACAATCTGGCGTACATCCAGAATCTGTTGCGCAAAGTGCAGCATGTGGACGGGATTGCCGATGCGCGCATCCAGCAATCAGCCGACTATCCACAATTTGACGTGAACGTGGACCGGTCGTTGGCACAGACGATGGGATTGACGGAGCGGGATGTCACCAACAGCCTGGTGACCACGCTTTCGGGAAGCGGACAGGTGGCACCCACGTTCTGGCTTAACCCGCGCAACGGCGTGTCCTATCCCATTGTGGTGCAAACACCACAATATCTGGTGGACAGTTTGTCCGATTTGGAAAACATTCCGGTGAACACGGAGAAAAACAAGCAGATGCAAGTGCTTGGAGGGTTGGCCACGATCAGTCGGGATAGGGGAAACGCGGTAGTCACCCATTACGCCATCCAGCCGGCTTTTGATATTTTTGCCGCCGTTCAGGACAAGGATCTGGGCAGTGTGGCCGCACAGGTGCGCGCGGTGATCAAGGAGCAGGCGGCAGATATCCCGAAAGGGGCAACGGTGCAAGTGTTGGGTCAAGTGCCTCTGATGGAAGACTCTTTCACGGGATTGTTGTTTGGTCTGGCTGGTTCGATCGTGCTGATCTACTTGCTGATCGTGGTGAATTTTCAGTCATGGCTGGATCCTTTTGTGATCATCACAGCCTTGCCTTCGGCGCTGGCGGGAATCGTATGGATGCTGTTTGCAACGCATACCACGCTGTCGGTCCCTGCTTTGACGGGGGCCATCATGTGTATGGGGGTAGGAACGGCCAACAGTATTCTGGTGGTCAGTTTTGCGCGGGAGCGGCTGATGCAGACCCGGGATGCGGCACGAGCAGCGATTGAAGCGGGCTTTGCGCGGTTCCGGCCGGTGCTGATGACGGCCCTGGCCATGATCATCGGGATGCTGCCCATGTCGTTGGGCCTGGGTGAAGGGGGCGAACAGAATGCGCCGCTGGGAAGGGCAGTGATTGGTGGATTGCTGGTGGCTACCTTGTCTACCTTGATCTTTGTACCAGTGATCTTTAGTCTGGTGCACGCCCGTGATAAGTTCGAAAACGAAGAAGATGCTCTTGGACACGTGTCGGGAGATTCACATGCAGAATGAGCAGGATCAGGACGTCAAGTTGTTGGAAGTGAATAAGGCCACCAAGTCCCGATTGAAACGATCAGGGTGGATTGCGCTTGTAATTGCGATACTGGTGATTGCCGTAGGGTTGATCATGCGGAGCAGGCAATCGCAACTGGTGAATCAGTGGACGCAAGAGCAGGCAATCCCGGTGGTCAGGGTGATTGCATCTCAACAGGGAAGCCTTACTCACACGCTGGTACTCCCAGGAAACTTGCAACCCTATATTGATGCCCCGATCCTGGCGCGGGTAGATGGGTACCTGCTGCGTTGGTACCACGATATCGGTGCGCGAGTGAAGGCAGGAGAATTGCTGGCAGATATTGATACTCCGGAACTGGATCACCAGCTAGACCAGGCTCGCGCAGACCTGGTGAGTGCCGTTGCAAAACAAAACCTGGCAGAAGTGACAGCCAAACGCTGGAAGAACTTGCTTGCTACGGATTCCGTGTCCCAACAGGATTCAGACGAGAAATCGGCCGACCTGGAAGCGCGCAAGGCGGAAGTGGACGCGTCCAAAGCGAATGTAGGCCGAATTCAGGCTTTCGAACAATTTAAACGCGTTGTGGCGCCTTTTGATGGTGTCGTAACTGCGCGCAAGACGGACGTTGGCGCCTTGATTAGCGCCGGGAAAGGCACGGAACTGTTCAATGTGGCGAGTATCGACCCGTTGCGGTTATATGTGCCCGTCCCGCAAAGTTATTCGAATCAAATCAAGGTGGGAATGAAAGCGACGCTGATTGTGCCGGAACATACGGACCGGCAATTCACGGCGGTACTGACGCGCACGTCGGGATCAATTAGCAGTAGCTCTGGCACGTTGTTGGTTGAATTGGCAGTCACCAACAAGGATGGTTTGTTGACTCCCGGAGGTTACGCAGAAGTCAAATTTGATTTGCCAGAGAACACTTCGATTCAGCGCGTGCCGGCAAGCGCCTTGATCTTGCGAAGTGCTGGGGTGCAGCTTGCCGTCGTGCAGGACAATGATCGCATCAAGCTCAAGAAAGTCGAGGTGGGGCGGGATTTTGGCGTGGAAGTGGAAATCTTGTCTGGGATCGAACCCACAGACCGCATTGTGGACAGCCCCCCAGACTCGATTGAAGACGGCGCCCTGGTAAGGGTCAGCGCTCCCAAGGCCCCCGCAGAAAAATCAGCTGCCCCTCCGGCGCAAGCCGGGAAGAAACCATGACTACCAGAGGATGGTTGGCCGCCCTGGCCATAGGGGCGGTTTCTCTGGCAGGTTGTTCGCTCGCACCTGACTACTTGCGCCCGGACATGCCTGTAACGGACAGCTTCAAGGAAGATGGTATCTGGCACTTGGCACAACCGGCGGATCAACACAATCGGGGTGAGTGGTGGCCTGTATTTCAGGATACCTTGCTGGATCGGATGGAAGTGCAACTGGAAAAGGACAGCTTTGAACTGGTGGCCGCATTGGCCCGCTATGATGCGGCAAATGCGTATCTGTCAGAACAAAGCTCCCGGTTGTATCCGGAAATTAATGCCATCGGGGGGTTGAATACCAACCGAGAATCGGCTAATCGCCCTTTGAGGGGCCCCAACTTTCCCAACGTCTATGGCGACACGACACTGGGAGCGGGATTTTCTTATGAGATCGACTTGTGGGGAGACATCCGCAATGCCATCAGTTCGGCCAGCGCGTTGGCCGAAGCCAGCAAGGCCGACGTGGAATCTGTTCGATTGAGTTTGCAGGCGCAGCTTGCCACAACCTATTTTCGCTTGCGTGGACTTGACTCGGAAATCAAGCTGTTGTCCGACTCCATCAAGGCCTATCAAAGCGAACTGGATTTGATGCAGCACCGGCATGACGAGGGTATCGTATCCGGCCTGGATGTGGCCCGTTCACTTGCATTACTGGAACAGACCAAAGCCCAGCAAATGAGCGTTCTGGGACGCCGAGCATTATATGAACACGCAATTGCCGCCTTGTTGGGACAATCGGCTTCAAGTTTTTCAATTCCACCGGCAGAATTGGTCGCCGTGTACCCTTCTATTCCTTCCACCCTGCCGTCTCAGGTACTGCAACGTCGGCCCGACATTGCGGCGGCCGAGCGTCGGGTAGCAGCGGCTAATGCCGAAATCGGCGTGGCGCGTGCGGCATTTTTTCCGACAATTTCCCTGGGGGCTCTGGGAGGATTTCAGAACATGGG
>DAIDTL010000077.1 GCA_027457225.1 Ferrovaceae bacterium | reverse complement strand
ACCCCTTCCCATCCCGAACAGGGCCGTGAAACGAGATTGCGCCGATGATAGTGTGGATTACCCATGCGAAAGTAGGTCACCGCCAGACTCCCTACCGGGCCTTGATAGTGAGGCCAACCCAAGCCCCTGTGCGTACCCGCATGGGGGCTTCGGCTTTTATGGGCCTAACCGGTTGAGGCTTCAGGAATTGTACTGGCTGAAAGTTATCTGATAGTGTCGTTCATCAAGCAACGTGATCAGCGCATGGCCACCTACAGGCAGGGTGATTTTATCGCGGACATGACCGAAGGGCATATTTTGCAACACTGGCGCATGAATCCATCCTTTCAAAAAATCCACGACGCTTTTGAGCGTATAGGGTGCTGCTGAAGCATCGGTGGGCTCACAACGATTGAACTGACCCAGCAGAATGGCACGCTGTTTTCGCAGAATACCGGCATGGTGCAGCTGCATGAGCATTCGTTCGATTTTATAAGGTTCTTCATTAACTTCTTCCAAAAACAGAATGCCATCCTCGATGTGGGGCATATAGGGCGTACCCACCAGGTGTGCGACGAGGGACAGATTCCCGCCCCAGAGGGTCCCTTCAATACCAGACCCTACCTGAGAACGAAGCAGGTGGCCGGCTTCACCATCTGAAGCCGAAAAAGGCATTTTTACCGGGGGGGAGCGATGCGTGGCGGATTGAAGCATTTGTTCGAAGTGCACGGCGTGCAGTGTGCTGCGGTTGTGGTGCCCAAAATCCGGGCAGGCCATCGGTCCCGCAAAAGTGACCATGCCTGTTTGAGCCAGTAGGGCAAGATGGAGTGCGGTAAGATCACTGAACCCCACAATAGTTTTTCCCGATTGGGCAATAGCCTCAAAATCCAGACCAGGCAACAGGCGGGTGATGCCGTAACCACCGCGAGCAGCCATGATTACGTCGATCTTTGGATCGCGGACGAAGGCATTGAAGTCATTCAGACGATCGAAATCGGTTCCTGCAAAATATTCCCATCGGTCCTTGGTGTGCGGCGCTGGTATGACTCGGTATCCACGTTCGGTGAGATACAGAATGGCAATTTCCAGAGAGCCGGGTTCAGTGATGAAACCGGAAGGCGCGCAGATGCCGATGGTTGCACCGGGCTGCAGTCTGCGAGGCAGATGATTGGCCATGGGATGTCAGCGATGTTGAGCATCCACCACGGTCAACGCAGTCATATTGACAATGCGTCGGACAGTGACAGTGGGTGTGAGGATATGCGCCGCAGCATTGATTCCCAGCAGAATGGGCCCAACCGTTACATTGTCGCCGATGACACGCACCAGATTATATGAAATGTTGGCCGCATCCAGCGTCGGCATGACCAGGAGATTAGCGCGGCCCTTGAGTCGCGAACCCGGCATGACCCGTTGTCGAATCTCGTCCGAAATGGCGGCGTCGGCATGCATCTCACCATCAATTTCCAATTTTGGCAGGCGCTGCTGGATCAACTCAAGCGCTTTGCGCATCTTCAGTGATGAGGGTGAATTTGAACTGCCAAAAGATGAATGGGAGAGCAACGCCACTCGTGGCACGATACCAAATCGCTGAACTTCTTCTGCTGCCATGGCAACGATTTCGGCCATCTGTTCGGCAGAGGGGTCAGGATTAACATAGGTGTCACAAACGAAAAAAGTCCCTTTGGGGTTGAGCAACATATTCATTGCCGCCGGACAGGAAATTTCAGGTTTCAGGCCGAGTACATTTTTTACGTAGTGCAAATGGGCCGCGTAGCGCCCGATGCAGCCACAAATCATACCGTCTGCTTCGCCGCGCTTGACCATGAGTGCCGAGGTTAGCGTGGGTTCCCGATAGACTTCGTGTTTTGCCAGTTGGGGCGTCACACCGTGACGCTCCATGATCTGAAGGTAAAGCTGCCAGTATTCGCGATAACGCGGGTCAGAATTGACGTTGACCATTTCGAATTCTTGTCCCGCTTTAATGCGCAGACCCAATCGCTGGATCCTCATCTCAATGACTTCAGGACGGCCAATCAGAATGGGTTTGGCGAGATGTTCGTCACAAATCGTTTGCACAGCCTGCAGCACCCGTTCGTCCTCGCCTTCCGCAAATACGATACGACGCGGGGAGGCTTTGGCGCGCGCAAATACCGGGCGCATAACCAGTCCGGAATGGTAGACAAACTGATTGAGCCGATCGCGGTAAGCCTCCATGTCCTGAATGGGATGCGTGGCCACGCCGCTATCCATGGCGGCTTGCGCCACAGCAGAAGCAATTTTGACAATCAGACGCGGATCAAAGGGTTTCGGAATCAGGTACTCCGGACCAAAAGCCGTAGGTTGACTGCCATAGGCCTCCGCCACGATATCGGATTGTTCGGCTCTGGAGAGATCAGCGATGGCAAGCACGGCTGCAATTTTCATGGGCTCATTGATTGTGGTTGCGCCCACATCCAACGCTCCCCGGAAAATGAAGGGAAAACACAGTACATTGTTGACCTGATTGGGATAGTCTGAGCGTCCGGTAGCAATGATGGCGTCACTGCGTACTGCACGTACAAGTTCCGGCAGGATTTCTGGTTCGGGATTTGCCAATGCCAGGATGAGAGGGTCATTGGCCATGGCGCGCACCATGTCCTGTTTCAGTACGCCTCCCGCAGAGAGGCCCAAAAAGACGTCCGCACCGGGAATGATATCGGCCAGGGTACGTGCCTGGGTATCCCGGCAGTAACGGGCCTTATTAGGGTCCATCAGTTCTTTGCGACCCGTGTACGCCACGCCAGCCAGGTCGGTGACGAAGATATGTTCACGGGGCATTCCAAGAGCCACCAGCATGTCGAGGCAGGACAAAGCCGCGGCACCTGCACCCGAAGTGACCAAACGGACGTTGCGGATGTCCTTTCCCACCACGGCAAGTCCATTCAGGATGGCTGCTGCGACAATGATCGCCGTACCATGCTGGTCGTCATGAAACACGGGAATCTTGAGCCGCTCACGCAGGCGGCGTTCCACTTCAAAACATTCCGGGGCCTTGATGTCTTCCAGATTGATACCGCCAAAAGTGGGTTCCAGCGCGGCGATCGCATCGACCAGTTTATCCACATTATTTTCGTTGAGTTCAATGTCAAAACAGTCTATCCCGGCAAATTTCTTGAACAGGACAACTTTGCCTTCCATGACCGGCTTTGCGGCAAGGGGGCCGATGGCACCCAGACCCAGCACTGCAGTCCCATTGGTGACGACTCCCACCAGATTGGCCCGCCCTGTCAGGAACCGGGCTTCTTCCGGGTTTGCTTGAATGGCCTCACAGGCAGCAGCAACGCCAGGCGTATAGGCCAACCCCAGGTCAGCTTGGGTGGCCAATGGTTTGGTCGCACTGATTTCGATTTTTCCTGGAGTGGGGTAGCGGTGATAATCCAATGCATTCTTGCGCAGATCGTCCAGCATGAAATCCTCTCTGTCGGCAAAAGACTGCCGATGTGTCCCCGATTGTAAGGTAGGCCTAAAACTGCCCCAAGTGCTATGTTAAACTCTGGCGGTCGATTAGGCGAGGTTCCCCTGCATGTCCGGCAATACCTTGGGTCGGTTATTCTGCGTCACATCCTTTGGCGAAAGTCACGGCCCGGCTCTGGGTTGTGTCGTGGATGGCTGTCCGCCCGGGCTGGAGCTCTCTGAAGCCGATATTCAGCATGAGTTGAATCGACGCAAGCCTGGCACTTCGCGCCATGTTACACAACGCAGAGAGTCCGATCGGGTCGAAATTCTTTCCGGAGTATTTGAAGGGCGGACGACCGGAACACCCATCGGGTTGCTGATTCGCAATGAAGATCAGCGGCCCCAGGATTACAACAAGATTGTTCAAACATTCCGCCCCGGGCATGCGGACTATACCTACTTGCAAAAGTACGGGATCCGGGATTTTCGCGGCGGCGGAAGAGCTTCAGCCCGAGAAACGGCCGTGCGGGTCGCAGCTGGAGCCATCGCCAAGAAATGGTTGCAACAACGCTATGGAGTCAGTATTCGCGGGTATCTGGCCCAGTTAGGGTCCCACATCATTCCCTTCCGGGATTGGGCCGCGGTTAATGCCAACCCTTTTTTTTCAGCAGATGCAACGCTGGTTCCTGAATTGGAAGCCTATATGGATGCCCTGCGTAAATCAGGCGATTCCATCGGGGCGCGGGTCAACGTGGTGGCAAGTGGCGTTCCTGTGGGCTGGGGCGAACCCGTGTACGACCGGCTGGATGCCGAAATCGCCTATGCCATGATCAGTATCAATGCCGTCAAGGGAGTGGAAATCGGAGCGGGGTTTGCCAGCGTTTCGCAAAAGGGCACTGAACATGGCGATGAAATGACCCCCCAGGGGTTTCTTTCCAACCGGTCCGGCGGAGTGCTGGGGGGAATCTCCACTGGCCAGGACATTCTGGTCAGTATAGCCATCAAACCCACTTCCAGTATTCGCCTGCCCCGCCAGTCCCTGGATCTGGCGGGGCAACCCATGACAGTAGAAACGACTGGTCGGCACGATCCCTGCGTGGGTATTCGCGCTACCCCCATTGCCGAGGCCATGCTGGCACTGGTATTGATTGATCACGCTTTACGTCATCGGGCGCAGAATGCCGACGTTGTTTCGCCAATGAAGAGCATCCCCGCCAGCCCGTCCTGAGAGTCTTTGGGGTTCGGGCATCTGTTCGAGTTTACTGCTCTATGTCATAATTTACGGTCTACTTGAGGCCGTAACGCTATGAATCCCTTATCGCTCTACGAGAAACTCTGGCAATCGCATGTGGTTCGTGAAGAACCCGATGGGACTGCCTTGGTCTACATTGACCGGCATCTGGTCCATGAAGTGACCAGTCCCCAGGCTTTTGAAGGATTGCGCCTGGCCAATCGGGGTCTCTGGCGGCGGGACTCCATTCTGGCTACGGCTGATCACAATACGCCAACGACACAACAGACGGTTATCGCTGATCCGGTGTCGCGGCTGCAGGTGGAAACCCTGGACGACAATTGTCGGCACTATGGCATTACCGAATTTCCCATGGGAGACCACCGTCAGGGCATCGTGCATGTCATCGGACCTGAGCAGGGTGCTACCTTGCCCGGCATGACGGTTGTTTGTGGCGATTCCCATACCAGCACACACGGTGCTTTCGCCGCATTGGCCATGGGGATTGGTACTTCCGAAGTCGAACATGTCCTGGCAACGCAGACATTGCTTACGCGCAAAGCCAAAACCATGCAAGTCTGTGTGGAGGGGGTGTTGCCGCCTGGAGTAACAGCCAAGGATGTGGCGTTGGCCATTATTGGTCATATCGGGACCGCAGGTGGGACGGGGCATGCCATGGAATTTGCGGGTTCTACCATCCGCGGGTTGTCCATGGAAGGACGCATGACCCTGTGCAACATGGCGATAGAGGCTGGTGCACGTGCCGGAATGGTGGCCGTGGATGACACAACGATCCGCTATCTCAAGGGTCGCCCTTATGCACCGAAGGGCAACCAGTGGGAAGCTGCCGTGGCCTACTGGCGTACCTTGCATAGTGACGAGGGCGTCCGGTTTGACAAGGTTGTGACTTTGAATTCCGAAACCATTGAGCCGCTGGTCACCTGGGGCACATCTCCCGAGATGGTGGTCGTGGTCAATGGCCGGGTGCCGGATCCGGCACTCGAACCCGATGATACCCGGCGCGAAGGCATGGAACGAGCGTTACGCTACATGGATCTTCAGCCCAACATGGCGATCAGTGATATTGCCATTGACAAGGTTTTCATCGGGTCCTGCACCAATTCGCGTCTGGAGGATCTGCGCGCCGCTGCGGCCATCCTGAAGGGGCGTAAAGTGGCGCCCAACATTAAGCTGGCTCTGGT
>DAIDTL010000076.1 GCA_027457225.1 Ferrovaceae bacterium | reverse complement strand
GGAAGTGACCGCACAGTTTGGAATTCCGGTTTTCAGCATAGCCACCCTTGATCATCTGATGGACTATCTGGAAGGCGATCCGACGTTGGCGGTTCAGCGGGATCAAATTGCAGCCTACCGGACTCAGTACGGCGAAGCAGTATTGCCGTGAGCGGGATTCAGCAGGGCTGCTGGTTGAGTCGTGCGATCAATTCGTCCAGCCGTTCGGAATCGTAGGTATTGAGGATTTTGCGGGTCAGGAGTTGCAGATCCGGCAGGCTGGTCTTGAGGATGATTTGCTTGATCTCCGGCAGGTGCGCCGGATGCATGGAAAAGTTGCGAAGTCCAAACCCGAGCAGCAGGCGCGTCAACTCGGCGTTGCCAGCCATTTCTCCACAGACGGCGACGGGAATTCCGGATTTCTGGGCCGTGCGGATGGTGTGGGCGACGAGATAAAGCACGGCGGGATGCGTTGGATTGTAGAGGTGCGCCACACTGTCGTCCGCGCGGTCAATTGCAAGGGTGTACTGAATCAGGTCATTGGTGCCGATGGACAGGAAGTCCAGTTTTCCAATAAATACGGGAAGCGCCAACGCTGCAGCGGGAACCTCGATCATCCCGCCCACCGGAATGTCCTCCTTGAATGGAATCCCCTCCGCGCGCAATTCAACCTTGGCTTGTTCCAGTAGGGTCAATGTCTGGCTGAGCTCGGTCCCATTGGAGAGCATGGGCAGTAGCAGGTGCACATTGCCAAAGTGGGATGCGCGCAGAATCGCCCGCAATTGGGTCTTGAACAGGCGAGGTTCCGACAGGCAGTAGCGAATGGCGCGCAGCCCCAGCGCAGGATTGAGGGTTTGCGCCTTGGGCGCCTGCTCGATGGGTTTGTCCGAGCCAATATCCAGGGTACGGATCGTGACGACATGCCCCCGCAAGGCCTCAGCCACCCGGCGGTATGCATTGAATTGTTCCTCCTCGCCGGGCAGGCCTGTACGATTCATGAACAGGAATTCACTGCGATACAGCCCGATACCGGTCGCACCGCTCTTCTTCACGGCATCTACGTCACCGGGCAATTCGATGTTGGCCCACAGTTCGATATCGGTGCCGTCCAGCGTTGTCGCCCGGGTCGTGCGCAGGCGCTTGAGCTTCTGGCGTTCGAGATGCCATTGCTCCTGGCGTAGCCGGTACTCTGCAAGGACCAGCGGATCGGGGTTGACGATGACGACCCCCGCCATGCCGTCCACAATGATGGGCTCGCCTTCGCGAATCATGGCCCAGGCATGGTGCAGTGCCACTATGGATGGAATGCCGAGGCTGCGCGCCAGGATGGCCGTATGTGAAGTGGCGCCACCCATGTCAGTGATGAAAGCATGGAACGCCCGCTGCTTGAACAACATCATGTCGGCCGGGCTGAGATCGTGGGCCACCAGGATGCTGTCCATATCCGCCTTGTGTTCTGGCGCCACGGTAGCCGGCTGTCCTGTCAGTGCCTTCAACACGCGTTCCACGACTTGCGTGACATCTTCCTTGCGCTCACGCAAATAGCTGTCCTCGATTTGCTCAAACTGCTCGATCAACGAATCCATCTGTTGTTTGAGCGCCCATTCCGCATTGCAGCCCTGCTGCTGTATGAGCGAGCGTGGAATCCCGGACAGGGTGTCGTCATTCAGGATCATCAGATGCAATTGCAGGAAAGCCGCAAATTCGGGAGGGGTTCCTGCGGGAACATGGCGCTCCAGTTCGCGCAATTCGTCACGAACCGTGGTGATGGCGTTGTCGAAACGCTGGATTTCAGACTCCAGGCGTTCTGGAGGGACGGAATAGTGCGTCACCTCCAGGGAGGTTTGAAGAAACAGATGCGCATGGCCGATGGCGATCCCCTGGGCAACGGCAATGCCATGCATCGAAAAACTCATGTCTATTCGGCCTCGTCGAAACGGTTGGTGATGAGCGTGACCAGGGCGTCCAGGGCGGCATCGGCTTCGGGCCCGTGGGTTTCGAGGGTGACGATGCTGCCGCGTGTTGCGGCTAACATCATGACCCCCATGATGCTTTTGGCATTGACGCTCCGTCCGTTGCGTGCCAGCGTGACATCGCAGGGAAAAGACGAGGCCATCTGGGTGAGTTTGGCTGAAGCGCGGGCATGCAGCCCCAGTTTATTGATGATTTCAATGTCGCGTGTTGGCATGTGCAGGGGGTGTCGTGTATTGGTGATCATTCTGGAACGATTCGGTGAGCAGGAATTCTGAAGGAAAAAGTGCTGCCTTTTCCGGGTTCGCTGCAGATTTCCAGCTTGGAATCATGGTGTATCGCGATCTGTTTGACAATGGCAAGGCCCAGGCCCGTCCCCCCGGTTTCCCGGGAGCGGGCCCGATCCACCCGGTAGAAACGCTCGGTCAGTCGCGGCAAATGTTCGGGTGGAATGCCAATGCCGGAATCCTGCACGGAAAAAATACCGTCGCCCCGTTCGCGTCGCCAGTTGAGGTGAATTTGCCCTCCCGGGGGCGTGTAACGCACTGCATTGGTGACCAGGTTGCCAAAGGCGCTGAGCAGTTCTGATTCGGATCCCAGGACACTGTCGACGCCTGTGAATACCGACTGCACATCATGCTGTCCCTGGCTGAGTTGGCGACCCATCTGAACCAGTTGCTGCATCAGGACGTTCACCTGGACCAGATCATCGGGAGTGGAGTACAGCTGGCTTTCCAGGCGGGACAGGGTCAGCAGTTCTTCCACCAGACGTTGCATGCGCTGGGTTTGGGCCTGCATCGTCGACAGCACCCGGCGTTGCGTGTCCCCATCGAGGGGTTTCCCTTCCAGAAGTGTTTCGATAAAGCCCCCCACGACGGTCAATGGTGTCCGTAATTCATGGGATACGTTGGCCACGAAGTCCTGGCGCACGAGTTCGTCCCGTTCCACTTGAGTGATGTCATGGCTGACCAGCATGCGTTCTTCAGCGCTGTAGGGCACGACCTGGATGGAAAGGGACAGGTCGTTGCCCCGCACACGGCGCAGCAGGAGAGGCAGCTCTGAGGGAGGCGCCTTGAGATAGGCGCCAAACTCGGGTTGTCTGATCAGATAGGTCAGGCTTTGGCCGCGATCCTGGTTGAGTTGGATGCACAGGTGTTTTTCGGCGCTGGGGTTACACCAGCGGATACGGTCTGCGGTGTCAATGACGACGACCCCGCTGGGCAGGGCAGCGCCGGCATGCTGGAACCGTTCCAGCGCTTCGCGCAGTTTCTGCTGGGTCTGTTCGCCATGTTTTTCCAGGCGGTAAAGCTGGCTAAATACCTGGCTCCAGGTGCCGCCGGGTTGGTATCCGGAACCCGTCTGGTGCTGCTGCAGCCAGCGTTTGAGCGTCAACATGTGCCAGGTGTCACGTGCCGCCACAGCGGTCATGAACAGGGTTATCAGCGCAAGTCCCCAGACCCAGCTGAACGCCAGACTGACCAGGGTGCTGAAGGTCAGGATAACCAACAGGGCGCTCAAGGTGTATTTGAGGAAATGTCTCATGGTCTCAAGGGGCTCATAGTCCTTGAGGTTACCAGACCTGGAGAAATCAGGGGAGGGCAGTCAGCCGGTAGCCCGAGCCGCGCACGGTTTGCAACAACTGGTCAGTGCCACTGGGTTCCAGTGCCGCGCGCAATCGCCGGATGTGAACATCTACGGTGCGTTCTTCGATGAAGACGTGATCACCCCACACATGATCGAGGATCTGGGTGCGGGAATAAACGCGTTCAGGATGGGTCATGAAAAAATGAAGCAGTTTGAATTCAGTCGGGCCGAGATCAATTTCGGTGCCCAGCGCGCTGACACGATGAAGCCCGGGGTCCAGAGTGATCCCTTTGAATT
This sequence comes from Ferrovaceae bacterium, assembly GCA_027457225.1. Taxonomy (GTDB): domain Bacteria; phylum Pseudomonadota; class Gammaproteobacteria; order Burkholderiales; family Ferrovaceae; genus JAJZRV01. The sequence continues at coordinate 2,048 of DAIDTL010000076.1, read as the reverse complement.
GGGCCAGATCTTCCGTCATCTGGGGCGCCCGTCGACGCAAAACAGCCTTGATCCGGGCGTTGAGCTCCCGGATCGAAAAGGGTTTGGTGATGTAATCATCGGCCCCCGACTCCAGGCCCAGCAATTTGTCGGCTTCATCCGCACGAGCCGTCAGCATGATGATGGGGATGTTTCGGGTGCGGTCATTGCCGCGCAGGCGGCGTACCAAATCAATTCCGCTCATTCTGGGCAGCATCCAATCCACCAGCACCAGGTCAGGCAGGAAATCGCGCACCCGCTCCAGGGCTTCATGGGCATCTGAGGCCAGTAAGGTATCGTGACCGGCCTGATTAAGATTGAGGGCGATCAGTTCCTGAATGGCCGTCTCATCCTCGACGACCAGTATGCTGGCTCCCAAATGAACCTCCGTGTTAAGCGCGGGCAAATGACATGGCGTTTCCATGCATCTGCTTATACCCACGAAATATGACGCTCATGTTACAGCAACGAGAATCGTAGCGACATCAGGGCTTGCGATTTGAGCCGGCCACCACTTTAATTAGAAACAGGCGGCATTCCAGGGCGCCATTGAAGAGGGGAATCCGGCGCGACGTTGTGAGTCGAATCAATTTTGGCAGGCGCATGTCCGCAGTAAAAAAACCGGCCGTCCAACCCGCATAGCGTTGCTTGAGGACGTCCCCCAGTTTTGGATAGAGCAGGGCCAGTTCGGCCTGTTCTCCCATGCGCACGCCATAGGGGGGATTGGTCACCAGTAATCCGGAAGGGGCGGGAGGCGTGGACTCCAGCATATTGACTTGTTTCAGTTGAACGCATTCCAGCAGGTTTGCCGCTGCAAGGTTGGCCCGGGCCGCTTCGAGTGCATCACCTTTGAGGTCGTGCCCCCAGATGGGCATGGGGCGGGCAACCTGGGCCCGTGCCTGAGCCGCGGCCTTAATGCGCTCCCATTCGGCCAGATCCCAACCTGCAAGACGCTCGAAACCAAAAGCGCGTCCCAGTCCCGGAGCGCGCTCAAGCGCACGTTCGGCAGCTTCCACCAGAAAAGTTCCGGCGCCGCAAAAAGGGTCGAGTAACGGAATGCCAGGTTGCCAGCCTGCCAGCTGCAGGATACCGGCAGCCAGGTTTTTTTTGAGCGGAGCTTCCCCGGATTCCAGGCGTGATCCCCGTTTGAACAGCGCATCACCTGAGGTATCGAGATACAGAAAATACGTGTCCTGGTTGAGGAAGGCGTGGATTCGAACGTCAGGTTGGCGGGTATTCACGAAGGGGCGGCGGTTGCAGCGCTCCATAAAGTGATCGCACACGGCATCCTTGATGCGCAGGGTGACGAAGTCCAGGCTTCTGAGCGGGCAGCGATGCGCATTGGTATCAACCATCAGGGTCTGTTCCACGGTGATCCAGTCTGACCATGGCAAGCGGTACGCGGCTTCAATCACTTGTTGTTCGCCTGTATAGGGTCCGGCGGCCAGCTGCCACAGGACGCGGCTGGCGATGCGGCTTTCCAGATTGACGCGCATGGCCAGGCCAAAATCTCCCTGAAAGGTCGCGCCCGCATCGGATGCCTGCACGGACTGGCCACCCAGGGCCACCAATTCATCGGCCAGCACGGTTTCCAGGCCACGGGGGCAGGGAGCAAAGAAATGATGAAGCGGCATGATTTTCAGAAGGGTTTCACTACGGCCAGGATAACTACGGGAACCAGGATCAACACGGGAGCCTCATTGAACCAGCGATACCAGAGCGGGCTGTGGGCATTGCGATCTCGCGCAAAATCCCGCAACAGCAGGCCGCACCAGACATGGTAGAGCACCAGCAACAGGACCAGTGCCATTTTGGGGTTGAGCCAGCCGCCCTGATCCCCAAAAACAAAGGCCATGGTGAGACCGGAAGCCACGGTCAGGATTCCTCCGGGAGTCATGATGCCCCAGAACAGTTTGCGTTCCATCACCTTGAAACGTTCGCACCCTTGCGCGTCCTGAGAGGCCAGGGCGTGGTAGACAAACAGGCGGGGGAGATAGAACAGCCCGGCAAACCAGGTCACCATGAACATC
>DAIDTL010000075.1 GCA_027457225.1 Ferrovaceae bacterium | reverse complement strand
TCAGCACAGGAGCCTCTGCCAGGAGCTGGCCCCGTATATCCAGTGCATGCCAGACCTGCGTCTTCCGGATTTGCGCGATGTCGGTATTCCAATGGGTTTGAATGCAGTCCCCTCCTGCTGCCAGTGCAACGTTGCAGAGGCTCACGGGATCAACCCATCCACCTTGCGGGAAATACCAACCGCCCCAATGCACTTTGGTGCCGCTAAGTTTTCTGGCAGCAGCGGGTTCCAGAAACTCGACATAATCTGGCGGGTAGCAATGATGGGTGATGATGCTGCGTTGTAACAAAGCCTGCGTTTCATTTACTGCCAGGACCAGTACACCGCACTGCTTGTGTCGGATCTGTCTTCCCTGGCTTTGCAAGCGGTGCAAAGTCCGTAGCGTCTGAAAAAACGCGGCCCGTCCCAGGCGCGAGGCCAGATTATCGTCAAGAGAGAGCACCGGGCGGATGATCCCTGCAGGGTTTCCAGAAGTTTCTTGGGCCGGGCCCGCCTGCCGATCGAACAAATCCACATGCCATCCACGTTGTGACAGGCGTTCTGCCATCAGGCATCCTGCAACCCCGGCACCGACAATCATGGCCCTGCGTTGCTTGCTGTGTGCATGGAGTACACGCGCCAATACCGGATTGCGTGTCGGAGTGACCATGCGTTCGAAAGCGTGCGCCGGAATCCTGTCGAAGCGCGCTTCCAGACGTTCGCGCTTGCGGCCAAAACCCGGGCGGCGCTGCACTGTGTATCCATGCAATTCCAGCAATCTGCGGACGGCGCCCGCTACGCACCAGGTTGCAAGGGTGCCTCGGTATAGGGATTGCCGGGCAATGTGACGGATGACCCAGTCATTCCACATCTCGTGATTCTTCCCTGGAGAAAAACCATCCAGAAATACAGCGTCTGCAGCCATGGCAAACTGGGGCAGTGTGTACTGGATGTCTCCCAGAACCAAAGTCAATATGACATGCCCCTGCTCAAATTCCAGTTGATGCACTCCGGCAACCAGTGGCGGCCATGCGTCAAGCAGGGCACTGGAAAGAGGGGAAAGGGAGACATGCGGGTGCAGTGCTTGGGCAAGGTCTGTACGGGTCAACGGATGCTTTTCAAACGAGACGAAGTGCAGTCGAGAAGTCGTGGCATCTACTGTGTTGCGCCAGGCATTCCAGGTCACCAGAAAATTTAGCCCAATGCCAAAGCCCGTTTCCAGGATCTGGAAGGAAGGCCGATTCTGCCAGCGTTCCGGCAATCCATTACCGTCCAGGAAAACGCTTGTACTTTGGTCGACGCCACCGTCCACCGAGTGAAATACATCATCGAACGCGGGAGCAAACGGAACGCCATTTTCGAAACGGATCTCTGCAGGGGTGATGGCTGTCATCCGCGCATTGTACTGTCCGACAAGCATCATGACATTCATTTGTTTTATAGCGCATGAGCAATTTTTTGTCGCTACAGTGATGGGGCATAAAGGATTTTGTCCTTGAACTCTTACGGGGTGCCATGGTGGTCTTGTTGCGCAAGTCCTCCATGATCAACAAGCAGTACATCATCGCCGGACGGCATGCATCTCGCCGTCAGGCGGGTCATCGCAAGCCTCCGGTATTTTTTTGGAGGGCATGTGATGATCATATTTGATCTGGTTCAAGGGATGTTTCGCAGTGTAGTGTTTCTGGGAATGCTGCTCAAACACCATTTCAGCGAGAGGGTGACGCCGGAACGTTGGGGGGAACAAATGGCTGCCGAAGCCATACAACACCCTCTGGCGCTTCCAGCGCTGGCACAACCCGAAGCTGCGGTGGAACCGACCGGAGTACAGGCACCAGAGCGTCTGGTACCTGTGCCTGACGCGGATTTTTTGGGTGGCCAGGTGCTGATTCGATATGGCGAGGGATTCAATGTGGTATGCCATTTTTATCGACGTGATTCACGGGTCGTTCGTGCCATCTGGCTGGATTACAAAAGCCTTCTGCGCAAATATGGGGCGTATGTTGTCCGGCGCTTGCGTACGCGCGCAGGCGAACAGGTGGCCAGAATCAGGGTTGCAGCCCGGACTAAGGGAATCAAGCCCAGGTTATGGGGGCGCATCGTCTTGCCTGATGAACTTCTGGAATTTGAATCGCTTCAGGATTTGCGGGCGATACGACTGATGGAGAAAACATTGGAGGATGCGGTGGCACTGATCGAGGAGGAGATTCCTGAAAACCTCCTGAATAAAAGGCCGTGGCGGCTTCTTTCCCCCTGTGCCGCACCAGAACACGAGCTGACGGATTTGCAAAAGCGTCGCAAAACCATCGAACGAACCATGGAGGAAATCCGGACAGAAGATGCTGCGCGTAAGGTGCCGCTAGCCTGTCAGGAAAAGCAATACCCCAACATGGTCAAGCCCCCGGTGGTAAGTTCTCATAGCGGTGTGCTACGCAAAACCGGCTATGTTGAGCGTACCGATCCGTCAGGTCGCAAGTACCGCACTTTTTTTGCGGAAGTGGAAGATGAGGTACGGACCATTCGGCACATCGGTGTTGATCTGCAACGGGCATTACTGCGTGAACAGGTCAATATCGGTGATCGGGTGGAAGTCTTCAATATCGGACTGGTCCCGGTAGGGTCGGGCAAGTACAAAAAAAAGATATGGAGCGCCAGGAAACTGTCGGCCTGAATGAACCGACGGGGGGCGACCCCCGTTTTTTTTGTGGATTGTGTTAACCTCCACAAAATTCAGCCGCAGATCACGACCATGAACTTCTTTTCAATACTGATTGCATTGTTACTGGAACAATATCGGTCTGCCTCCAGCCAAGCTAGGGTATTCGCACTTTTTGACCGCTATGCCAGTAGCCTGGACGATCTGTTCAATTCAGGAGAGCGCCACCACGGCATCGTCGCCTGGTTTTTTGCGGTAATCCCGATACTCCTCGCGTTTGGCACCCTCAATATATTGTTGAGTTGGTTGGGCGTGGGACTTGGATGGATCCTCGATGTGCTGGTTTTAACCCTGGTTCTTGACTTCAGATCGATCCTTAATCGCCTGTCTACATTGCAAGGAGACTTGCGTCACGACCAGCGGGACCGGGTCGCCGAACGTTTGGGTTTTTCAGAACCGTCCTCCCCAGAACTTGCAGAGTTGGTTGCCCGAGGGATCGAGCTTGCGATCATAGACATCCATACGCACCTGTTTGGGGTGTTGTTCTGGTACTGCATCTTGCCCGGACCCACCGGGGCGCTGCTTTATCTGATGGCCATGCGTCTCAATCGGGTCTGGGGTTTGGATACCAAAACCGATTTCGGACATTTTTCCAGTGCCGCATTTTACTGGCTAGACTGGCTGCCACTGCGTATGACCGCACTGGCATTTGCTATCGTGGGAAACTTTGAAGACTCCTTGTTCTGTTGGCGCACCCAGGCCTCAGGAAATCGTGTGGCCCTACGCATTGTCCTCGCCAGTGCTGCCGGTGCCCTCGGGATTCGATTGGGGGACTCTTCCTCGCCCAACAGACTCTACGGCGGGCTGGAACTGGGGGTGGGGGAATTTCCCGACATGGATCATTTACGCAGTGCCGAGGGGATGATCTGGCGGACCCTGGTGCTTTGGCTATTGATCATCGCCTTAATGACCATTGCGGCAAAGGTGGGCGGCTAGCCGTGTGCTTTGTGCCGCTTTGCTTGTTGCAGGTTGGTGAGGTATCGCAAGCGTAACTCCCTTCGTGCATGCCCTAGAGCCCAGTTTTTGAGGGCGCAATCCGGTTCATTTAGGTGCTGGCAATCCATGAAACGACATTGCCCCAGCAGTTCGGAAAATTCCCTGAAGTAGCCCTCAATGGCCCTGGAGCTCAAGTGGGCCAGACCAAACTCCTGTAACCCGGGAGAATCGATAAGGGCGGTTTGCGCATTCAGGGCATAGCAGCGGGCTGCGGTGGTGGTATGCCGGCCGGTATCCAGGGCAGTTGACATGCTATTGGTTCGGGCCATGGCGTCAGGAACCAGGGCATTGATCAGGGTGGATTTACCCATCCCGGACTGTCCTACCAGGATGCTGATTCGTCCTTCCAATATGGGTTGCAGGGCCGTAACATCCTCAAGCGCACTCAGTCGAATTAACGGATACCCCAGGTTGGCGTAGTATTCCAACGCTGTGAGGGTTCGGGCTGCAGCTTCCCCCAGGTCCATCTTGTTGAGAACGATCATGGGGACGACCCCAGCGGCGTCCGCAGCAATCAGGCAACGGGTCAGAAGTTCGTCGCTGTAGGTTGGCTCAGGAGCGACGACGACCAACGCCTGGTCCATATTGGCGGCCAGCAGTTTCTCGCGCCAGGCATCGGCACGGTACAACAGGGTGCGACGTTCATGTACTGTTTCAATGACCCCTTGCCCGGGACCGGTCAGCCGGATGTCCACTTGATCGCCGCAGGCGACATCCTTGCGTTTGCCACGACGCACACAGCTTATGGATTGTACCGAGTCCGGAAGTGCGACTTCGTAGTGGCGGCCGAATGCCGCGATGACAGTTCCGGTGAGCGAAAGATTCACGCGATCTGCAGAGATTCCAGACGGGCAATGCGCAGCGCAGCCGGAGGGTGCGAATCATATACGGCTGAATGCAGAGGGTCTGGGGTGAGCGTTGAGGCGTTATCCTGATACAGCTTGACCAATGCGCTTATCAGTTTTTCTGCCGGGGAATGGCGCGCCGCATAAGCATCTGCTTCGAATTCATGCTTGCGGGAATAGAAGCTCATCAGAGGTTGAAGCGGAAAACTGAATACGGGAATCACCAGTATGAACAGGATCAGCGCGACAGCGGTACTCGGTGTCGTGACACCCAGGCCAAGATAGAACCAGGGGGCCTCCTTGAGCCATCCCAAGAGCCCCAAAAATATCAGGCTCAGTCCAAACAGGACGATGATGCGCTGGATGATGTGTTTGCAGTGATAGTGCCCCAATTCATGAGCCAGCACAGCCTCGGTTTCAGCAGGTTCAAGACGTTCCAGAAGGGTGTCAAAAAAAACAACCCGTTTGCTTTTGCCAAAACCCGTAAAGTAGGCATTTCCGTGATTCGAGCGTTTCGACCCATCCATCACGAATAATCCGCTGGAGCGGAAGCCGCAACGCTTCAGCAGAGCCTCTACCCGTTGACGTAAGTCCCCCGGAGGCAATGGGGTAAATCGGTTGAACAGAGGGGCAATCAGGGTGGGGTAGAGTGTCAGCAATACGACGTTGAAGACCATCCATGCGGCCCAGGCCCATAGCCACCAGAGGCTTCCCAGCGAGTTCATCATCCAGACCGCAGCCAGAAATACCGGCGCACCCAGGCCTACGGTAATCAGGGATTCGCTCAGCAGGTCCCCCAAAAACAGCCGAGGTGTCACGCGATTGAAGCCAAAACGCGCTTCCACTCCAAAAGTACCGTAAAGGCTAAGAGGCAGGTCAACCAATGCACCGATCAACAGCACACTGCTGCCAAGCGCCAGATCATGCGACCAGCCGTTACCAAGAGCGCCCAGCAGCCACTGATCCAGAATTTCCAGCAATCTGCCTTCCGTAAAGACCAACAGTAGCAAGGCGTCGGTCAGGATGTGTATCATACGAAGCCTGGTTTTGGCACAGGTGTAATCGGCGGCTTTTTGGTGGTCTTCGAGTGGGATGCGGGCTTGGAAGGCAAGTGGTACGCTCTGTCGGTAAAGTCCGACATGACGAATCTGCCTGCCAGCCAACCACAGCCGAATCCCCGTGATGCCCGTCAAAAGCAGCAGAAAAATCAGATGAAACAGCATCGAAGCATTCATGAATTGAAGGGTGTCGTCAGGTAGCATTAGGTCAAAAAACAGGATCAAAGCAGCGAATTATGGCACAAGACAAGAACCACCTCATCTGGATCGATATGGAAATGACCGGTCTTGACCCTTCACGTGACCGGATCATCGAAGTGGCGATCGTGATCACGG
>DAIDTL010000074.1:5615-5930 GCA_027457225.1 Ferrovaceae bacterium | reverse complement strand
TCTGAAAGGGTTGCTGGTAGGCCTCGTCCTGGGGGTTGTACTATCTGCAGGGGTAGCACTGTATATCACGCGCATGCCGAGCCCGTTTGTTGCGCATTCCACACAGTCTTCCACTGCGCCTGACAAACCCATCGCAGAAATGCCTGATGTTTCGCGCCAAGGATTGATGAACCCCAGTCCCGTGACTTCCGGTACCGCGTCAATGCCTTTCAATATCGATTTGGGCCGCACCGAGGGCACAACGTCCCCCGCAGCTGACCTCGCCCCCTTCCAGGCTCCCGCGACCCCTTCAACTGCTTCTGAACCAATGACGAC
>DAIDTL010000074.1:0-5605 GCA_027457225.1 Ferrovaceae bacterium | reverse complement strand
TGACTTACTTTGTACAAACCGGGGCATTCAGTAAAGAATCTGAAGCAGAAAATCAACGTGCAAATCTGGCCTTGATGGGGGTGGATGCAACGGTGTTGTCTCCGGAGGTCGGGGACAAGCCACTCTATCGGGTTCGTGTCGGCCCGATAGTCTCTGTGGATGAGGTGCGCACCTTGGTGGCCACGCTCAAAAACAACGGTATCACCACAAACATTATCAAATTGAACTCGATCAAACCCAAGGACGCGGTATCTCGTTAACTGGAGACGAAATTATCATGAAATGGTTTTTCAACGCATGCAAGACATTGATCATTGGCGGCCTGCTGGCTTCAACAACCGTTTTCAGTGCAGTCGTCGATCGTGACTATGTGCTGGTGGTTCCCCAGCGTCCTACTGACTCGGGAAAAAAGGTGGAGGTCGTGGAGTTCTTTTCCTATGCCTGCCCCCATTGCAACACCCTCGCACCGATGATAGAGCCCTGGGCCAAGAAGCTTCCATCGAATGTGGTGTTCAAGCGCATCCCGGTAAGCTTTGGACGCGCCAATTGGGCCCTTTTGGCAAAAACTTACTATGCGTTGGACGCCATCAATGAAGCCGATCGGTTGCACGAAAAGATTTTCGCAGCCCTTCATACTGAGCGGATCAATCTGAACTCGCAGGACGTCCTATTTGACTGGCTGGAAAAACAGGGGGTCAATCGACAAAAATTTATGGATGCTTTTAATTCGTTTGCAATCCAGAGCAGGATTCAGCGAGGAGATCAAAAAGCCATTGAGTACGGTGTCGACGCTGTTCCCATGGTGATCATCGATGGCAAATTCCGCACATCCCCCAGTATGGCAGGAAGCAATGGCGCACTTTTTCCCGTCATGAACGACCTGATTAAGCAGTCGCTCAAAGCAAGAGGGTTGTGACCCCCGATCAGGCTTTCTTGATCGGCCGCTTCCAGCGTGTGATGCTGACCTGCTTTGAACGCGACAACGTGAGCTGTTCAGGGGGAGCTGCACTGACAATGGTCGATCCTGCACCGATCGTTGCACCCTTGCCGATCGTGACTGGTGCAACCAGTTGCGTGTCCGAACCGATGAATACATCATCTTCGATGATGGTGTGGTGTTTGTTCATTCCATCGTAATTGCAGGTGATTGTCCCAGCGCCGACGTTAACGCGCATTCCCACGGTACTGTCCCCGACATAGGACAAGTGATTGACTTTGGTTTCCGCTCCCAACGTACTGTTCTTGATTTCCACAAAATTGCCGATATGGACGTTACTGGCTGTGTCTGTCCCTGGGCGCATCCGGGCATAAGGCCCAATCCGGTTGTCCTTGCCGACATTAACGCCCTCCAGGTGGCAAAATGCGTGGACGACAGTCCCGGCACCAATCCTGCAGTTGTTCATCACGCAATGGGGTCCGATGCTGACCCCATCTTCCAGAAAGACTTCCCCTTCAAAAATACAATCGATGTCAATCTGGACGTCGCTGCCACACGTCAACGTGCCGCGCACATCCAATCGCGCCGGATCGTACAGGGTGACTCCGGACTCCAGCAGCTTTTGTGCTACTTCGCGCTGATGAATGCGTTCCAGCTCGGCCAATTGTTTTTTACTGTTCACACCCAATGCCTCCCAAGGCCTGTCTGGCGTGACCGTCTCAATGGGGATCCCCTCTTGTCCCGCCAAGGCAACCACGTCCGTCAAATAATACTCGTTTTGAGCATTTTGACAGGAGATTTGCTTCAACCATCCGTCCAATCGCGCTGCGGGAAATGCCATGATGCCGGTATTCACTTCAGTGATCACTTTTTCTGCAGAGGAGGCGTCCCGTTCCTCCCGGATGGCGACAACCCGGCCCTGGGAATTGCGAATAATCCGTCCGTAGCCTTTCGGTTCAGGGACCTGTTGTACCAGCACGGCCAGACGTTGTCCCTGACTCGATGCGATCAAGCGGCGCAGGGTTCCCGCTTGAAGCAGTGGAACATCCCCATAAAGCACCAGGACGACTCCCTCATCTGGAAGATGCGGCAGCGCCTGCATCAGTGCATGGCCCGTGCCCCGTTGGGGCTCCTGAAGCACCCAATGGAGCGCTGGGTCCGATGTGGTGGCGTTCCTGACCGTCTCGGGGTCATGGCCATGAACAACCATAATTCCTTGAGGTGAAAGGGATTGTGCTGTGTCTACAACATGTTGCAGAAGCGTCTTTGCGGCCAGGCGATGCAGCACTTTGGGTAATGCCGAGCCCATACGCTTGCCCTGGCCGGCGGCAAGGATGACGATGTTGAGTGGAGGCGCGTTCAGTGCGAACTCTTGCGCAACCGCTCGATGGCTGCGATTTGTGCCATGGCCTCGGCAAGTTCAGCCGTGGCCTTGGCGTAATCGATGTCTGCGGACCGGTCATGAAGCGTTTGCTCAGCCAAGTGCTTGGCTTCCATGGCCTTGGCCTCGTCCAGATCGTGACCTCGAATGGCGGAATCAGCCAGCACAGTCACACTGTCTGGTTGAATTTCCAAAATACCGCCAGAGACGAAAATCAGCTCTTCAGAACTCTGGCCCGGAATTCGAATGCGAACCGTCCCAGGACGAATCCGGGTGATGAGTGGCGCGTGACTCGGATAGATGCCGAGTTCCCCCATCTCACCAGGCAGAACAACAAATTCGGCATTGCCGGAGAAAATTTGCTCTTCTGCACTGACCACATCCACATGGATCAAGTGGGGCATCTCTGTTCTCCGTTATTGCAGCGTCTTGGCTTTTTCAATTGCTTCATCGATGGTTCCGACCATGTAGAACGCTTGCTCGGGCAGGGCATCATAATCGCCGTTGACAATCCCCTTAAATCCCCTGATGGTATCTTTCAATGTGACATATTTGCCTGGAGAACCGGTAAACACTTCCGCCACGTGGAACGGCTGTGACAGGAAGCGCTGAATTTTGCGGGCACGGCCTACAGCCAGCTTGTCTTCGGGCGACAGTTCATCCATACCCAGAATTGCGATGATGTCCCGCAGTTCCTTGTAACGTTGCAGTGTCGCCTGCACTGAACGCGCCACGGTATAGTGCTCCTCACCTACGACCAGCGGATCGAGCTGGCGCGAGGTAGAATCCAGCGGGTCCACGGCAGGGTAGATGCCCAGGGAAGCGATGTCACGTGACAGCACCACGGTTGAATCCAGATGCTGAAAAGTGGTTGCCGGAGAGGGGTCTGTCAAGTCATCAGCAGGCACGTAAACGGCCTGGATGGAAGTTATCGAGCACACTTTAGTCGAGGTAATGCGCTCTTGCATGCGTCCCATTTCGTCAGCCAGGGTAGGTTGGTACCCCACGGCAGAGGGCATACGTCCCAGCAGCGCTGAGACCTCTGTGCCAGCCAGGGTATAACGATAGATGTTGTCAACGAAGAACAGAATGTCGCGGCCATCATCGCGAAACTTTTCCGCCATTGTCAGGCCAGACAAGGCAACACGCAGCCGGTTTCCCGGTGGTTCGTTCATCTGACCGAACACCATGGCTACCTTGGATTCCATCAAGTTATCCAGCTTGATGACGCCAGCCTCCGCCATTTCGTGATAGAAGTCATTCCCTTCACGGGTGCGCTCACCGACACCGGCGAATACCGACAAACCAGCATGCTGTTTGGCGATGTTGTTGATCAGTTCCAGCATGTTCACGGTCTTGCCCACGCCTGCGCCACCGAACAGACCGACTTTGCCGCCCTTGGCGAAAGGGCATACCAGGTCAATCACCTTTATGCCGGTTTCCAGCAGGTCAACTGACGGGGAGAGTTCTTCAAAACTTGGTGCCGGTTGGTGAATGGACCGGCGCTCGTCGGATTGAATCGGACCGGCATCATCAATTGGACGGCCCAATACATCCATGATGCGGCCCAGGGTACCGTTACCGACCGGCACGGTAATCTGCGTGCCAGTGGCTTTGAATTTCATGCCTCGGCTCAGGCCATCCGAAGAACCCATGGCAATGGTGCGCACAATACCGTCGCCTAATTGCTGCTGCACTTCCAGCGTCAACCCGGGTTCTGCGGTCGAACCTACTTCATCCAGCAGCAAAGCATCGTAAACTTTAGGCAATTGGTCACGCGGAAATTCTACGTCAACCACTGCGCCAATACATTGAACTACTTTACCTACGCTCATTTTAAATTCCTTATCCAAACTTGATTCGTGTGTACTGTATTTGTAAATAGTTTGGCTACGATACTGCTGCCGCGCCGCCAACGATTTCTGAAATCTCTTTGGTAATCGCAGCCTGACGGGCTTTGTTGTAAACCAGCTTAAGCTCACTAATGACGTTCTTGGCGTTATCGGATGCCGACTTCATCGCCACCATCCGTGCGCTTTGTTCGGACGCCATGTTCTCGGCTACCGCATGGAATATCAGTGATTCGATAAAACGTGTCATCAGCTCATCAACCACCGATGTTGCATCGGGCTCATAAATATAATCCCAGTGCCCTTTTGCCCCGCCTATCCGGTCACCTGAAAGTGGCAGCAACTGTTCAATTACAGGCTCCTGCTTCATTGTATTGATGAAGCGGGTATACGCAATGAACAACTGATCAATTTCGCCATTGACATAAGCATCCAGCATGATCTTGACAGGGCCAACCAGTTTTTCCAGGCGTGGCGTATCGCCGAGGCCTGTAACGTAAGACTTGACGTTGGCACCCGCACGACCCATGAAGCCAAAAGACTTATTGCCAATGGCACTCACTGCGATACCGCGCTTGTCATCTTCCCAGGCTTTCATCTGATTCAGCGATAGTCGCAGCACATTGGTATTAAGGCCGCCACACAGTCCCTTGTCCGAGCTGACGACAATCAGGCCGACGTTCTTGATTTGATCACGTTTGACGACGAACGGATGCCTGTACTCAGGATGCGCCTTGGAAAAGTGTGCAGCCACGTTACGTATTTTTTCAGCGTAAGGGCGGGCAGCACGCATACGTTCCTGTGCCTTGCGCATTTTCGATGCTGCCACCATTTCCATTGCCTTGGTGATCTTGCGAGTATTTTCCACACTCTTTATCTTGGTGCGAATTTCCTTGCTATTAGCCATCTTTTCGTTTGCCTGTCCTGTCTGCGCTTATTTGGATTTATTACTAGTAAGCGTTGGTCGCTTTGAAGTCCTGAATTGCAGCTTCCGCAGCCTTCTCGTCGTCACCCGCCAGATCCTTGGTGGACTCGATCTTGTCCAGCAGGTTCTTGTATTTGGACTTCATAAACGAGTGGAGTGCAGATTCAAATGCCAACACCCTGTTGACTGGCACATCATCAAGATAACCCTTGTTAGCCGCCAGCAAGCTTATCGCCATGTCGGATACGCTTAAAGGTGCATATTGTGCCTGCTTCATAAGCTCAGTAAACATGCGGCCCCGATCCAGCTGTTTGCGGGTAGCGTCATCCAGGTCTGATGCAAACTGTGCAAACGCAGCCAGTTCACGATATTGTGCCAGTGCCAAACGTACGCCTCCGCCCAGTTTTTTGATGACCTTGGTCTGTGCTGCGCCACCAACGCGGGACACCGAAATACCGGCGTTGATTGCAGGACGAATGCCGGCGTTGAACAGATCGGTTTCCAGGAAGATC
>DAIDTL010000073.1:240-6126 GCA_027457225.1 Ferrovaceae bacterium | reverse complement strand
AACGCGCCATGCTGGGCCTGCGGACTGGAGAACGGGCCTGGATCCGCGAGGTGCTGCTGTGCGACGGAGACGTGCCACTGGTGTTTGCCCATTCTGTCCTCCCCCTGACTCATGTGCGTGGCGCATGGAATCTCTTTGCCGGTCTGGGAGCACGCCCATTGGGAGAAATCCTGTTTACTGACCCCCGTATTTCCCGACGGGCGCTGCATTTCAAAAGACTTGCAGCGCAACATCCCCTGCACCGGCGGATAAGGTCTGACCCCAAAATCAACCAATCCCATCCCTCCCGTTTTTCGGCCAGACGCTCCATTTTTTATCGGCGCGGCCGCAGCCTGCTCGTCACCGAGGTCTTTTTGGATCAACCCGCACTATTCTGATGCAATTTTTTTGCACTGAATCTGTGCATTTCCCCCGTTTTGCATTATGTTAACGGCTTCTGTCATATGGCCTGTCCAAGGAGCCTTTGAATCATGGAAACGTTGAAGTCGGGAAGCGACACTTTATTTATTCTGATGGGGGCCATTCTGGTCTTTGCCATGCATGCCGGTTTTGCTTTTCTGGAGCTCGGCACCGTGCGCCGCAAAAACCAGGTGAATGCGTTGGTCAAGATTCTGATGGATTTTGCCGTTTCCACGATTGCCTATTTTTTCATTGGATACACGGTGGCCTACGGCACCCAGTTTTTTTCCAGCGCGGAATCCCTGGCAGCCAAGAGCGGTTTTGAACTGGTCAAATTCTTTTTTCTGCTGACCTTTGCTGCGGCTGTTCCTGCCATCGTTTCCGGAGGGATCGCGGAGCGCGCCAAATTCGAACCTCAATTAATTGCCTCCTTCTTTCTGGTGGCATTGATCTATCCCCTGTTTGAAGGCATTGCCTGGAACGATCGGTTCGGCATACAAACCTGGCTTGCTGCACAAACGGGTGCGGCGTTTCATGATTTTGCCGGTTCGGTGGTGGTACATGCGCTTGGCGGGTGGATTGCCCTGCCTGCAGTGCTGTTGCTCGGAGCCCGGTATGGGCGTTACGGCAAGGATGGTTCGATCTCAGCCCACCCCCCTTCCAACATCCCGTTTCTCGCCCTGGGGGCCTGGATTCTGGCCGTGGGCTGGTTTGGTTTCAATGTGATGAGTGCGCAAACCATTGACAAGATCAACGGACTCGTAGCAATCAATTCCCTCATGGCCATGGTGGGCGGCACCATCGCCGCCTGGGCCGTGGGCAAAAACGATCCGGGGTTCGTCTACAACGGCCCGCTGGCCGGCCTGGTGGCAGTCTGTGCGGGGTCAGACATCATGCACCCCCTGGGTTCCCTGGTGGTAGGCAGCGTTGCCGGTGTGCTGTTCGTCAAAATGTTTACTCTGGTGCAAAATCGATGGAAAATTGACGACGTACTGGGAGTGTGGCCGCTTCATGGATTGTGCGGCGCCTGGGGTGGCATCGCCGCGGGCATCTTTGGCTCCACGGCGCTGGGCGGGTTGGGAGGCGTCACGCTGTCCAGCCAGATCGCAGGTACCTTGCTGGGGATCAGCGTCGCGTTGGCATGAGGGTTCATCATCTACGGCACAATCAAGACGTTGATGGGCAGCCGCCTGGACCAGGAATCTGAATACCTTGGTGCAGATCTCGCCATCCATAAAATCAGCGCGACACCAGAGCACGACTCATGACCGTATCGGACTTTTGTGTGTCGGCGCCAGTTATGCGTTTTAGAAGTGTAGTCAGAACCTTCCTTGTCCGATACAATCCACGGCGAGTTGTAACAAATCATGTTCGTCAATCCGGAGGGTAGCCCCGACCTTCACCTGTAACCGAAGGATCGCAGCAGGCAATGATCAATGTACTGGTGGTAGATGACCATTCCATCATTCGGAAGAGCATCAATCAACTGCTCCAGGAAACACCGGATATGCGTGTCTCCGGCGAAGCTGGAAGCGGTGCAGAAGCACTCCAGTTGGTTCGGGAAAACAATTACGACGTGGTTGTTCTCGATATCAGCTTGCCGGAAGAACATGGCATCGATGTGTTAAAGCAACTCAAAAACCTTCGTCCCAATTTGCATGTCCTGATTCTTACCATGTACCCGGAGGAGCAGTACGCAGTACGCTCCCTCAAAGCCGGTGCGGCCGGCTATCTCAACAAACACGGTGCGTTGACTCAACTCGTCACGGCCGTCCGGCAGGTGGCTGGAGGCAAGAAATACATCAGCAGTGAACTCGCCCTGCTGTTGGCCGACAACCTGTCAAGCAGCCATATGGAGTACCCGCACCATGCGCTGTCCCATCGAGAATATCAAACGCTGTGCCTGATCGCTTCAGGAAAGAAGCTTAGCGAGATCGCAAAAACCATGTCCCTGAGTGCCAAGACCGTCAGTGTGTACCGAGCCCGTTTGCTGGAAAAGATGAACTTCAAAACCAACGCAGAACTTATTCATTACGCCATTACCCACAATCTGGTCATTTGATTCCTTGCAGTATCCACATCACTTCAGGAAAAAATCGACCCGAGCAGGGCTTGGTTGCTTCGAAGGTTGCGCCTGCCCTACTGTCCCTTCGACAATGAACAGCCGCTCGCGAGCCACTTGCCCATTGCGGACCAACCAGTCCTGAACCACTTCTGCACGCCGATTGGCCAACGAAATCAGATCGTCGTCTGTCACCGTGGTATTCGTCGACATGGGTTGATCAATACTGTCATGGAGTATCCCTTCCGCATCGACTGCGCGGTCAGCTCGCCCCGCAATATCCAGTTTTAAGGCAGGCCGCTCCTTCAAGGCGCGCGCCAGGGATTGGAGCTGGGCTGCATTCGCCGGGTTGAGTGTGTCCCGGCCCGGGTCAAAGGCCATCGAGGAGGCGGATACGCTACTTTCGAAAAATGAGCCAATCAATTCAAATGGGGAAATAACTGCTTTGGCAATAAGGTTGAACACCATCTTCAAAATGAGGGCCCCCATTGAAAATTGCGGATCATTGAGCGAACCCTCCACCGGCAAGTTGACGTCAATGGTTCCGTTGCGATCCTTGCGTAAAGCAATCGCCAATTCCACGGGAAGGCGGGTTGCATCTGGACTATCCACTTTATTGCCAAAAGTCAGCTGATTCAGCACCAGATGATTCTGCCCCGTCAGGGTGTGGTTCAGCACATGGTAATTGACGTCAAAAGAGAATTTTCCCTTTTCGATGTCGTATCCCACATATTTTCCGGAGTAAGGACTAAGAGGCGCGAGCTCCATATCGTTAACGCTGGCATGAAGATCCAGAAAGAGATTGCCACGCAACGGATTAACCTGTCCTGCAATACTGAGTGGCGCGTCGTTGACTTGCCCGCGCAGGTCAATACTGGCAGCCGTCGCCGCATCGGAAGAAAGCCCGGTAATGACGCCGCGCAGGGCTCCCAGATCGGCAGTGTAGTGTGGCTTGATGTAATTGTCGCTAAAATGCACCGCGCCCCTCTCGAGAGATACCTGGCTGATTTTGACGGGGAAGACCACTGATTCAGCGGAGGCGGGATCACCTGTTGCCGGGTTTTCGGGAAGATCGGTGCGAATGAGATTCTGCAGATTGACGCGCCCATCAGGGTTGATGCTTACCTTGGCAAAAAAGTCACTCAGGGCAATCTGCTTGATGGCCAAGGAAAATGGCGTCATCCTCACGTCAATGCCATCGACAACCAGGGACTTCCAGTGGATCAGGTCATCGGCGCGGGTTCTATCCACCGTTGCCACATCGTCAAGCGACACCCGCCCCTGAAAGCCCCCCTTGACAGCTCCAGCTGCTGTACCCGCCATTTTGAGATTGCCCCGGGTGGAAAGGGTTCCTCGTGACAGGGAAAAATTGACGCGGGAGGTCAAGTACGACTGCAGGGGCAGCAAATCCAGCTTTTTAACATCCACATCCAACAGAGCCTGTAGCGGGGCCAAACCGATTGCTCCAGACAAATGAGCCTGGCCTTTGGTGTTGACCTGCGTGACAAAATCCATTGCACCTGATTTCCCCGGTGCCGTGGAAATATCCTGAAGCACCAGCGTAAGTGCTGAGAGCGTCGTGATGACCGGGCGTGGCTGGCGTTTGTCTTCAATGCGTGCCGCGGGAATCGAAAGATCCAGTCTATCAATCGCCAGTACCTGGTCGCCAAGGCTGAATGAGGCACCGCGCAGGTCTAACGTGCTGTTATCGGCCATGAAGGTCAAGCCCTGACCACCCTTCCCCATGGACGCTTTCACTGCATTAAATTGGAATTGTCCCTCGAGCCCCACAGTCGTCGGCTGTTTGGTGTGGGTTTGAACATTGGCATCAAGGTGTAAGGTCACCCGACCCTGGGCCAGAATAAAGGGAAGTCGAAACGGAAGGTAGTCCAGATAGCGGGGCAAGTCCATGCCTTCCACATCCAGATGCACCTGGGCATTGGGTTGCACGGCAAAGGGTAATCCCTTCGCCTTGAATTGCAGGTCAGTTCCATCCACCCGCGCCCTCAGCACCGGTTCAACAAAGATACCTTCTTGCGAAGGCAGCGTTGAAATGAAAGGGATGTTCAACTTAAGATCGGTAATCACATGCGAGATTTTTCTGGGACGATCGTCAAAAGTCACGATGCCCTCTTCAATCTGAATATTGTGAACTGCAAAACGCGCTGGGCCGGGGGATGGTGGGGTTGATGGTTGAAGCACGCGCTGAAGAAGATCGTCGAAATTGTATTGATGCGGAGAAAACAGTACCAGGTGAAGCGAAGGTCGAACCAAGCGGAGTTCGCGAACAACCGGTGCAAGATGGATCAAACTGCGTACAGAAATCTTGACCTGCATTTCATCAAAGGACGCAAAGACCGTACGCTCATCAGGTTCATACAAGCGCAAGCCGCGGAGCGTCAAGGACAGGGCAAAGGGGTTGATTTCGACGCTCTGGAGGGTCAGATGCCGATGCGTGATCTCACTAACCTTTTGTTCCGCCCGGGACAGAATCAACCCTGGCAACACAAAATAACTCAGTGCTGCCAACAGGATGGCAACACCGACAAAACCAAGCCCGAGTTTCTTGATCAGCGACATCCGTGGATTGTCACCCCAACACCCGCCGCTGTCCATGACGCCTGTTACATCAAAGCGATATGCCACCACTTGCTTCAAGGGCTGTGCCATTGATGTAACTGGCTTCGTCGCTGGCCAGGAAGGCGTAAACATTGGCCATCTCTTCCGGTGTCCCTAACCGGTGCATCCAGGAACGCTCCCGCATTGTCTCCAAAACGTTTTCCGGGATGGTGGACAAAATATGCGTATCAATGAATCCCGGGCATACGGCATTAACGCGAATCCCTTTGGCCCCCAATTCGCGCGCCCAGGATTTTGTGAAGCCGATGACCCCGAATTTGCTGGCAGCATAATTGGTCTGCCCAAAATTGCCATACAAGCCGACCACGCTCGAGGCGCTGACGATGGCCCCCTTCCCCTGATTCAGCATGTAGGGAACAACAGCTTGGGTGCAGTGAAACACCCCCTTCAAATTAACATCGATGACATCGTCAAACTGCTCCTCGGTCATCTTGACCAGGCGGGCATCTTTGGTAATGCCTGCGTTGTTGATCAGGATGTCGATCCGCCCATAGGTTTGCGCCACTTCGGCCATGACAGCGTTCACCTGGGGCCGGTCCGTGACGTTGAGTTGGAAACCTTGCGCCTGGCCGCCCGTCGCCCGGATCTCGTGAACGGCCTGGGTGATCTGATCGAGATTGAGGTCACAGACAGCGACCGTCGCTCCTTCAGTAGAAAACTTGCGTGCCGTGGCCAGGCCGATGCCGTTGGCAGCGCCTGTAATAATCGCAATCTTGTTCGCTAATCTCATCATTTCCCTTTTAAAAACAGCCTACTAATTTATACTGCGATGCAGCATTATAGAC
>DAIDTL010000073.1:0-230 GCA_027457225.1 Ferrovaceae bacterium | reverse complement strand
ACGCCACCAAAGGACTTGATCAAGGTGCCGGCAATAATTGGAAAGACCCAGGCCACCAAACGTGCCGCATTAAAAATCACGCTCGCTGCCGTGGCGCGTACCGTGGTGGCAAACAATTCGGGCGGATAGATGGCCATCCATACATACGCACAGCCCAGCGTGAAGAACCCGTTGATAGGAGCAACCCAGACCATGGTACCCACATCGGTCACACACTGATAGGTGACTAC
>DAIDTL010000072.1:5871-6151 GCA_027457225.1 Ferrovaceae bacterium | reverse complement strand
GAATACCCCATTCGTAAATACCAGCGGACGCGGCAACAAATCAATACGTTCAAGCCACTGCCCAGGCGATGCAATTTTCTGCTCGAAGCTGGGTAGTGGAGGCAGCGTCACGAGACCACCCATCCCTACATTTTGATGGGTTGTGCTGGAGGGAGCGTTTCTTCGATCTGGGGCGCCGGGGGCTGGACGTCTGCAGGCTTGGTGGTCGAAGGTGGTGCGACAGATTCGGAGTGCGGCGCACCCGACTTCTGGTTGTCCGGAGAATTGGTCAGGTACTCAA
>DAIDTL010000072.1:0-5861 GCA_027457225.1 Ferrovaceae bacterium | reverse complement strand
ACCACCCGCCGTACCCCTGATGTCGTGCTGGCAATATTGCTGGCGGCATCCCCCTCGGCGCGCGTCACAAGGCCCATCAGATAGACAACGCTATCCTCAGTGGTGACACTGATGTGAACCGGGGAGAATTGGCCGTTGGCATCTGCCGCCAAACGGGCATGGACCTTGGTGCTGAGATAGGAGTCGTTGGCGCGCTCGGAAAAGGAACTGTTTCCCGCCACAGTGGTTTCATTGACGACCGAACGCACATTGGTCGTGGCACGGGCCAGGGCTTCCACAGCATTACGGGTATTCTGGTTTGGCACCTGCCCTGTCAGAAGCAGGTTACGATTGAAACTGGTGCAATTGATATGCACTTTGTCGCCGTATTCTTCACTGATGGCATGGCTGGCGTGAAATTCGATCCCTTGGTCTTCAAGCTGCGCACCGGAAGTACGCCGGTCGGCAACCACCAGACCGGCGCCTACCATGCCCGTGGCCACCAGTGGAAAGCAACCCTGCAACGCAGGCAGGGAGACGACGATCAGGACCAAAGCCAACCAGGATTGCTTCATGCTCATTCCACTCCCAGTAAAACGCAATCAATTGCATCACAAAGACAATGCAACGCCAGAATATGTACTTCCTGAATACGGGCGGTGCTCCTGGCATTAACGCTGATATGAACATCATTACCATCCAGCAATTCGGCCATTGCCCCCCCTCCTTTGCCTGTCAGGGCCACCACTGCCATTTCACGCTCGTGGGCGGCCTTGATAGCCTCGATGACGTTGGGTGAGTTGCCGCTGGTGGATATGGCCAGCAACACGTCTCGACCCTGACCCAATGCACGGACCTGTTTGGAAAACACGTCGTTGTAATGATAGTCGTTGGCGATGGATGTGAGGGTGGACGAATCCGTGGTCAGAGCGATGGCTGCCAGCGGAGGTCGTTCCACTTCAAATCGATTAAGCAACTCAGCAGAAAAATGTTGTGCATCAGCCGCTGAACCGCCATTGCCACAAGCCAGGATTTTCCCTTCGGAAAGCAGGCATTGCACCATTCTTTCAGCTGCCATCGCGATCGGGGCAGCCAGTTCGTGAGCAACAGCCAGCTTGAGATTGGCACTGTCGTTGAAGTGCCCAGTAATACGGGTAATAAGGTCCATGGCCGGTATTGTATGACAATGCTGTCGATTTTGGGGAAATCACCTTACCACCAGAGACCATCCTTGCACCAACGTAACCCTTCGGACCGACACATGAGACAGGCTCGGGCCGCATCCCATCCGAGTTGCCGTCTTGCTTCCGGTACGCTCACGGTTGAGAATGCAGTCTTCCCTCATGAGGGTTTTGTCCATGGCACAGTCGTCCGGTACTTTGTTCGTCGTAGCAACACCCATCGGCCATCGCGAAGATATCTCGGCTCGTGCCCTTGAAACTTTGCGTAAAGTGGACGTGATTGCTGCCGAGGACACACGGAATTCCGGCCCATTGATGCACCATTACGGCATTCACACACCCCTGGTTCCACTGCACGAACATAATGAGCGCAGTATTACCGCTTCATTGATCCAAAAAATGGAATCCGGTTTGTCTGTTGCGCTGATTTCTGATGCAGGAACCCCGGCCATCAGCGACCCTGGTGCAATACTGGTGGATAGCGCCCTGACGCACGGTCTTCGGGTCGTTCCTGTGCCAGGCCCCAGCGCACTTACTGCCCTTCTTTCCGTATCAGGGTTCAGCGCAAGGCAGTTCCTATTTTATGGTTTCCTGCCGATCAAGGCTGGGGCACGCTCACGCGCGTTGGAGGCGCTCAAGGGATTGCAGGCGACCCTGGTATTGTATGAGGCGCCACATCGCATTCAGGACTGTCTGGCCGCACTGGCCCAGGTGTTGGGGGGTGAGCGTCGCGTAGTAATCGGGCGTGAGTTGACCAAACTGTTTGAAACCGTCCATCGGACGACTCTGGCTGAGGCGTTGCTCTGGGTCGATGCCGATCCCAACCATCAGCGAGGTGAATTCGTTCTGGCCGTGGAAGGGGCAACGCAGCCGGCCGAAACCGACCCGGCCCGGCACGATGCACTGTTACTGGCATTGCTGGAAAAGCTGTCCCTGGGAGATGCTGTCCGGATTGCCACGCAGGCCACCGGCGCGGGACGGAAGTTACTGTATGAACGGGCGTTGAAGCTGACGCAAGGTTAGTCGCGAAAATTGTTGAACTGAAGCGGCAATCCCAGATCGGCGGATTTGACCAGGGCGATGGCTTCCTGGAGATTGTCGCGTTTGGCGCCGCTGACCCGGACGGCAGTGCCTTGAATACTCCCCTGCACCTTGAGTTTGCTGTCCTTGAGCAGCTTGACGATTTTTTTGGCCAATTCGGTTTCAACGCCCACCTTGACCGTCACGATCTGCTTGACCTTGTTGCTTCCGATGGTTTCCTCTGCCTTGTACTCCAGGGCACGTATATCGATCCCCCGTTTGACCAGTTTGAGATTGAGAATTTCCTTGACCTGATCCAGCTTGAACGAATCATCGGCATACACGGTCAGGACATAGTCGTTCTGTTCCACGCGCGCATCCGATCCCTTGAAGTCAAAGCGGGTGCTGACTTCGCGGTTGACCTGCTCGACTGCATTCCGGACTTCCTGTTTGTCCACTTCCGAGACAATGTCAAAGGAAGGCATGGTGAAATTCTCCGATCAGTTGGGCCGCAAACGTGCCGCAATGCGCATCCGCAACGCATTAAGGCGAATGAAGCCAGCCGCATCCGATTGTTGATAGGCCCCGCCGTCGTCCTCAAAGGTTGAGATGTTGGCGTCGAACAGCGAGTCTGATTTGGAATCACGCCCGACCACCAGGACATTGCCTTTGTAAAGTTTGACGCGCACCCATCCATTGACATACACCTGAGTGTTGTCGATCAAAGTTTGCAGTGCGCGTCGTTCCGGACTCCACCAGTAGCCGTTATAAATCAGTGACGCATAGCGCGGCATCAAATCATCCTTGAGATGGGCAACCTCGCGATCCAGGGTGATGGATTCAATGGCGCGATGTGCCTTGAGCAGAATGGTCCCGCCTGGAGTTTCATAGCATCCGCGCGATTTCATCCCGACATAGCGGTTTTCCACCAGATCAAGACGACCCACGCCATGCCTGCCCCCCAACCGGTTAAGCTCAGTCAGCACCTGGGCAGGTGTCATGGGTTTTCCATTGAGTGCGACCACGTCGCCGCGCCTGAATTCCAGATCGAGAACCTCAGGCTGGTCCGGAGCCGCCTCTGGAGACACGGACCAGCGCCACATGTCTTCTTCGGGTTCACGCGCGGGATCTTCCAGCACCTTGCCCTCGTAAGAAATGTGGAGCAGGTTGGCATCCATACTGTAGGGACTGCCTCCCGTCTTGTGTTTCATCTCCACGGGAATGCCATGCGCTTCGGCATAGGCCAATAATTTTTCGCGCGAAGTAAGATCCCATTCGCGCCAGGGGGCGATCACCTTGATGCCCGGCTCCAAAGCGTAGTATCCCAACTCGAAGCGAACCTGGTCATTCCCTTTTCCGGTCGCTCCATGAGACACCGCATCAGCACCGGTTTCACGGGCAATTTCGATCTGGCGCTTGGCAATCAGGGGGCGGGCAATGCTGGTGCCCAAAAGATATTCGCCTTCATAGATCGCGTTGGCGCGGAACATGGGAAATACGAAATCACGCACAAATTCTTCGCGCAGGTCATCGATGTATATCTGCCGGATGCCTAATTTCTCCGCCTTGCTCCGTGCCGGTTCAAGCTCCTCTCCCTGACCGATATCTGCCGTAAAGGTCACGATTTCGCATTGGTAGGTATCCTGCAACCATTTGAGGATGACGGAGGTATCCAGTCCCACGGAATAAGCCAGCACCACTTTTTTGATGTCACTCATGAATCTTTCCATCCTTAGTGATGAGCCACACGGCCCAGTATCAGATATTCCATCAGGGCTTTCTGGGTATGCAGCCGGTTTTCAGCCTCATCCCAGACAACACTTTGGGAACCCTCCAGCACCTCAGCCGAGACTTCCTCGCCGCGATGTGCCGGAAGACAATGCATGAACAGGGCGTTTTGGCGGGCAGCCGCCATCATCTCGGGATCCACCTGAAAATCGACAAAATCCCGCTTGCGTTCGTCAGTTTCAGATTCAAATCCCATGCTGGTCCAAACGTCCGTGGTCACGAGATCGGCGTCGCGCACGGCTTCCATGGGATCGGCAAAGGTGGTGAAGTGGGGCACCTCTTCGGACGTGATCAACCCGGTATTGATGTCATACCCTTCAGGTGAGGCCACGTGCAACTGGAAGTCGAATATGGCAGCAGCCTGCAGCCAGGTACTGCACATATTGTTTCCATCCCCGACCCAGGCCACCGTCCTGCCGGTGATGGATCCGCGATGTTCGATATAGGTGAATATGTCGGCCAGGATCTGGCAGGGATGGTACTGATTGGTCAGCCCGTTGATCACCGGAACCCGGGAAAATGCTGCGAACCGTTCAATGATTGACTGATCAAAAGTGCGAATCATGACCAGATCGACCATCCGGGATATGACCCGTGCCACGTCCTCAATGGGCTCGCCCCGCCCGAGCTGCGTCTCGCCCGTGGTGAGATTGATCGAGGATCCACCCAACTGATGGATGCCAGCTTCGAAAGATACCCGGGTTCGCGTGCTCTGCTTTTCAAACACCATGGCCATCATACGATCCTTGAGGGGATGGTAGATGGTGTAGGCCTTGAACATGGCCTTGATATGAGCGGTGCGTTCGAACAGATATTCGAATTCTTCACGCGTGAAATCTTTGAACTGAAGGAAATGTTTCACGATCAAGCACCCAGAAAACGTTTGATCAGGGGGGCCAAAATTGAAATGATCTTGTCGGCCTGCGCTTCGTCCAGGATGAGCGGCGGCAACAGGCGCACCACATTGTCGGAAGTCACGTTCACCAACAGCCCTGCTTCCAGGGCCTGCTTCACAATATCCCCGCAAGGCCGATCAAGCTCGATGCCCAGCATCAATCCTTGCCCGCGAATCTCCACAACCCCCTGAACCCCGTTCAGAGCTGCCTTGAACCCGCCCTTCAGGCGTGCCCCCTGACGCGCGGCATTCGCCAGCAAACCCTGGTCTTCCATAATTTTCAGCGTTGTCAGCGCCGCCACACAAACCAGCGGACCCCCACCAAAAGTCGTGCCGTGGTTGCCGGGTTTGAATATGTCCACCGCAGCCCCATCGGCCAGGCAAGCGCCTATCGGTACGCCGGAACCCAGTCCCTTGGCCAGGGCCATCACGTCGGGTTTGACTCCGGCATGTTCAAAGGCAAACCAGCGTCCGGTCCGGCCAATCCCCGATTGAACCTCATCCACCATGTACAACCACCCCCGCTCACGACACAAGGTATGCAGGCCCTGCTGGTAGGCAATATCAGCCACATTGATCCCGCCCTCGCCTTGAATGGGTTCCAGCAGGACGGCGACAATGTTGCGATTGTGTTCGGCGACCGCACGCACTGCATTCAGATCGTTGTAGGGCACCCGGACAAAACCGGCCACCAGCGGCTCGAAACCCGCCTGGGCCTTTCGACTCCCGGTCGCCGACAAGGTGGCGATTGTGCGGCCATGCCAGGCCTTTTCCATGACGATGATGTTCGGGATGTCCACGCCCCGTTGATGGCCATACAGACGCGCCAGTTTGATGGCGGCCTCATTGGCTTCAGCGCCGGAGCTGCAAAAAAATGCCTGCGCCATTCCCGACAAATTACAGAGGCGGTCTGCCAACTGCTCCTGATGCGGGATGCGATAGATGTTTGAAGTATGGATCAGCAGGGCGGCCTGATCGGCAATCGCCTTGACCAGACG
>DAIDTL010000071.1:249-6309 GCA_027457225.1 Ferrovaceae bacterium | reverse complement strand
GACAATTGCGCTGCTCGTGGGCGTCGGCCTGCTGGCCGTAATTCCGCAGTGGATTCACAACGAATATTATATTCACCAGGTGGTGCTGATTGCCATTTATGCCATCCTGCTATTCGGGCTGGACATCGTGGTTGGTTACACCGGCGAAGTCTCCCTGGCCCACGCGGCCCTGTT
The DNA here is from genome assembly GCA_027457225.1 of Ferrovaceae bacterium. Lineage (GTDB taxonomy): Bacteria > Pseudomonadota > Gammaproteobacteria > Burkholderiales > Ferrovaceae > JAJZRV01. Next base: position 6,135 of record DAIDTL010000071.1, on the reverse strand, counting down.
TGGTATTGGGGCTTATGCGGCGGGAATTATCAACTGGAAACTGGGTTTGCCGTTTTATCTGGCCATTCCTTGCAGCATTGTGGTGACGGCATTTTTCGGTTTGCTGCTGGCGTTGCCCGCCTTGCGCGTCACGGGTCCGTACCTTGCCATGGTCACGCTTGCCTTTGGGACCATCGCCCAGATCCTGATCAATGAAATGAATTTTCTGACCAATGGGCCACTGGGCATCACCATCAAAAAGCCTGTGTTATTTGGCTGGGTGATGGAGGAGCAGCACTATTACTATTTCGTGATTGGCATCTTTCTGGCGGCCATGTTGTTGGTCAATCGCGTACTCAAGTCCCATCTTGGCAGGGCTTTCGAGGCTTTGCGCGGCAGTCCGGTGGCCTCCGACTGCATGGGTGTCAGCGTTTATCGGTACAAGGTCTACGCATTTGCCATCAGTGCCGGACTGGCCGGTCTGGCGGGAGGCCTGTATACGTTCAACGAACTCTACATTGCGCCAAACACCTTCAATTTCGAGCTGACCGTGCTCTTTTTGCTGGCCATCATCATGGGGGGTCGCAAGACCCGCATGGGGCCCGTACTGGGAGCGGCCATCGTGGTGCTGCTGCCCAATCTCCTGGATGACATCAATCTGTTCCGTGATCTTGCGTATGTGGCGGCAGCGGGTGTGGCCATTTATGCAGTGCGTCATGTCGTCAGTGGCCGGCGAACCCTCAAACCCCTGGTGGTGCCGGTTCTGGGTGCTGCAGCGTTATTGTTCAGTGCGTATACCCTGGAGGAAATTACCAACTGGCGCATTACCATTTTTGGATTTCTGATCCTGTATGTCGTGTATTACCTGCAGGAAGGCATTGTGGGCTGGATCCGCGGCATCATCGGTCATTTCAAGCCCCAGTGGGTGGCGCGATCCCAGGAGACAGTCTCCTCCAATGGAGAAACAGCATGGGCGACCACAGACCATGCCACGGTACGTGGGGGACAGCTACTCGAGGCGCAGCGGATTCTGATGCAATTTGGTGGGTTGAAGGCCCTCAACGAAGTTGATCTGAAAATCGTTCAAGGGACAATTCATGGGTTGATCGGTCCTAACGGGTCGGGCAAATCGACAATGATGAATGTGCTCACGGGCATTTATACCCCGACAGAAGGTGCGGTGGTTTTCAACGGCAAGAACATTTCAGGACAATCCCCCTCGGCCATTGCGCTGCAGGGAATTGCCCGCACTTTCCAGAACTTGCAGCTGTTTGGCGAAATGACGGCACTTGAAAACGTGCTGGTGGGGCTGCACCATACCTATCGCTCCAACCTGCTGGATGTGATGCTGAATACCCCGCGGTATCAACGGGAAGAAATCGCTGCCCGCCAACGTGCGGCCAGCATTCTGCATTTTGTGGGGTTGCAGGCGTTTATCAACGAAGAGGCCCGCAACCTGCCCTATGGGCGTCAGCGGCTGCTGGAGATTGGTCGCGCCCTGGGCCTCAATCCGGTGCTGTTGTTGCTGGATGAGCCTGCGGCAGGCTTGACCTTGCCAGAGATCAGGGACCTGATCGAAATCATTCGCAAGATTCGGGAATACGGTATCACCATCATTTTGATCGAGCATCACATGGATGTTGTCATGAATATTTCGGATATCGTGTCAGTACTCGATTTCGGACAAAAGATCGCCGAAGGCAAACCGGCTGCCGTACAGTCTGACCCGAAAGTGATTGAAGCTTATCTGGGCGGCCAGTCCGCCTGACCGAGGAGCGCACATTCCCATGCTGATGATCAACCAACTCAAAGCTGCCTACGGTCAAGTCCAGGTTCTCCACGGCATTGAATTGACCGTCCCGAAAGGTCAGGTGGTGACGCTGATCGGCTCCAACGGCGCCGGTAAAACCACCACCATGCGCGCCATCAGCGGCATGCTCAAGCCTACGGGAGGCAGCATCACGCTGGGGGGCAAAAACATCACCGGTATGCCGGCCCACCATATTGCCAGGATCGGATTGGCCCATTCGCCCGAAGGACGCAGGGTGTTTCCCACCCAGTCCGTTCGCGATAACCTGTTGCTGGGCGCTTTTACCCGACTTACCTTTGGCGGCAAAAGAGTGCGAGGTGACATCCAGGGAGATCTGGACCGGGCGCTCGACATTTTTCCACGCTTGCGGGAGCGGCAATTTCAGCTGGCCGGGACGTTGTCCGGAGGGGAGCAACAGATGCTGGCCATGGCGCGGGCCCTGATGCTCAATCCTGACGTGCTCCTGCTGGACGAACCGTCCATGGGACTGGCGCCGATTTTGGTGGAGGAAGTCTTTCACATCATCGGGCGCCTCAAGGCGCAAGGCATGACCATGCTGCTGGTGGAGCAGTTTGCCTCAGCAGCCCTCACAGTGGCGGATTACGGCTATGTACTGGAAAATGGCCGGATTGCCGTACACGGCCCGGCAGAACAGTTGCGCAACGATCCCAAGGTGCGCGCTGCCTATCTGGGCGTCGTGCAGCATTAAGTCTAGTAGCCGCCCTGCAGAACCAGCCACATCAGCGCAAACGCCATCCCGACCAGCAGCCCCAACAAGACCAGAACTCCCGTAAGCCAACGCTGCAAGCTGCGCTGCTGTAGTCGCAAGGATTCCATTTCCTGACGAAGGGCGCTCTCCGGCGGGGCAGTCAGTGCCCGGTGGATCAGGCGGGGCAACTCAGGCACGACGGTGACCCATTGACCCCCTTCATGGCGTAATGCACGGATCAGGCCGCGCCATCCCACCTGCTCGCTCATCCAGCGTTCCAGAAACGGTTTGGCGGTTTTCCACAGGTCCAGATTGGGATCCAGATCGCGCCCCAGTCCTTCCACATTGAGCAGCGTTTTTTGCAGCATCACCAGCTGAGGCTGGATTTCCATATTGAAGCGGCGCGAGACCTGAAACAGGCGCAGCAATACCTTGCCAAAGGAAATTTCGTGCAGGGGCTTGTCGAAGATGGGTTCACATACGGAACGGACCGCAGACTCGAATTCGTCGGCCCGGGTCTCTGCAGGAACCCATCCGGCCTCGATGTGTGCCAGGGCGACGCGATGATAATCGCGGCGGAAAAATGCCAGAAAATTCCGGGCCAGATAATTTTTGTCCGTGTTGCTCAAGGTGCCCACGATACCAAAATCCAGGCCAATGTAGCGCCCGTCATCAGCTACCTGAATGTTACCGGGATGCATGTCAGCATGAAAAAAACCGTCCCTGAACACCTGGGTGAAGAAAATTTCGACCCCGTCGCGCGCAAGCTTTGGAATATCCACCCCTTTGCTGCGAAGCAGGTCCACCTGGCTGATGGGCGTCCCGGCCATGCGCTCCATCACCATGACCCGGGTATCGCAATAGTCCCAGAATACTTCTGGAATGATCAGGAGGCGCTGATCCGAAAAGTTGCGTCGCAACTGGCTGGCATTCGAAGCTTCAACCATCAGGTCGAGTTCTTCGCCCAGATGTTTTTCGAATTCGGCCACCACTTGCACGGGGTGCAAACGACGCGCTTCGGAAAACCAGCGCTCCAGCAGGTGCGCGAGGGTGTACAGCAGGGCCACATCACGCGCAATGGCGCGGTGAACATTGGGGCGCAGAATTTTGACTGCTGCTTCACGCCCGTTTTTGAGGATTGCAAAATGAACCTGGGCTACCGAAGCGCTGGCGACAGGGGTCGTGTCAAACTGGGCGAAGACGCTGTCCAGTGGCCGACCGTAGATGGCTTCCAGCATGGTTTTGGCCTGTTCCCCGGGGAAGGGTGGGACACGGTCCTGCAACTGGGCCAACTCATCGGCAATATCGAGCGGAATGAGATCGCGCCGGGTGGAAAGGGCCTGACCGAATTTGACAAAAATGGGCCCCAGCGTTTCGAGTGCGCGGCGCAGACGCACCCCGCGCGGCTCGGTGAAGCGGCGCCAGAACAGCAGGTTGCGCGTGACGGCGCGTGCCGTGGCCGCACTGGAATGAAAAAAGACAAATTCGTCCAACCCGTAGGTCACTGCCACGGACAGGATCTTGAACAACCGCAGGATACGCATCAAGTTCGCCTGGCCATGCGTTGCTCCAGACGCTGCACATCCTGGGCAAGCCGTTCCACTTCACTGGCAAAAAGATGCAGGCTCGAGTGGCTGGCGATCAGTCGGGCTTCCTCTGTTGCGTACTCTGCCATGGACTCTGACAGACGGCGCAGGCTGTCCTGGGCCCACGCCTGTCCGGAGCGCACTGTTTGGGCCACGCGATGTGCCAGGAGGTCACCCACCACACGACTCAGCAGTTCTTCCAGGTCGGGGCGGAAGTTTTTGGCCAGAAACCCGATTTCTGCGGCCAGCCCGCTGTTGCCTTCCAGTTGAAACCGGCGCAACGCGGCAGTCTGATCGGTCAGGAGCAGGGGCAGCGCATTCAAGGGAATCTGAATGGACAGATCGGCCCGTTCCGGGCGCATGGGCGACACAACAAGAAACCCGTCCGGATCCACCGTGAGGGGAATCATCACCTCTCCCAGATTGAGGGCGATCTCACAACCGGCAAAGGGTTTGAGTCGGAGCGCCGCCCAGGGCGCAGTGGACATCAAGTGTCGCAGGCCGTCGGAAAGGAGCTTCTGCAACGTGTCCGTTACCATTTGTAGCCTCGGTGCAGGGCCACCACGCCGGCAGACAGGTTGAACCAGTCCACGGATTCAAAACCAGCGGTTTCCATCATGGCCTTGAGGGTTTCCTGATCGGGGTGCATGCGAATGGATTCGGCAAGGTACTGATAGCTGGCTTCATCCCTGGTGACCCACTGACCGATTTTGGGAATGACCTTGAAGGAGTAGGCATCATAGAGGGGGCGCAGGGGCGCCCAGATTTTGGAGAATTCCAGGACCAGGGCGCGCCCGCCGGATTTGAGGACGCGTTGCATTTCGGACAGCGCCCGCTCTTTGTGAGTAATGTTGCGCAGCCCGAAGGCCACGCTGACGCAATCGAAGGTGTTGTCGGGAAAAGGCAGGCGCTCGGCGTCACATTGTGTGGTGGGCAGGGCATGGCCCGCATCCAGCAAGCGATCGCGTCCACGCGATAGCATGGCGAAATTGATATCGGTCATGACGACCTGTCCGGTTTCTCCTGCGGCGCGCGTAAAGCCACGGGCCAGGTCTCCGCTGCCGGAAGCCAGATCGAGAACCCGCTCGCCCGGGCGGACTTGGGCCACGCCCAGGGTGAAGTGTTTCCAGAGCCGGTGCATTCCCGCGGACATCAGGTCGTTCATGAGGTCATAGCGCGAAGCCACCGAATCAAAAACTTCGGCAACTTTGTGGGCCTTGTCGGCCTCGTCAACCTCGGTAAAGCCGAAATGGGTCTTGCTCATGAGGTCAGTGGGATTCTCGGCTGGCGCCGTTGGCTTCCATCCGGTTGAGATACGTGGCCCAGTACTCTTCCTGGTTCACGCCCAAATCCTTGAGGTAATCCCAGGAAAAAATGCCGGTGTCGTGCCCGTCGGAAAAGCAGATCTGAATGGCGTAGGAGCCTACCGGAATGATTTCCTTGATGGAAACATGGCGCTTTCCGGTTTGCAGGGTTTCCTGGCCCGGGCCGTGGCCACGGACCTCCGCCGATGGGGAATAGACCCGCAAATACTCGATCGGGAACTGGTATTGTTGGCCGTCATTGAATGCCACATCCAGCCGGCGCGATGCCTGATGTAGCGTGATCTCTGTGGGCCAGGGGGTTTCGGGGGTCAAACCTGCCATAGAATGCCTAATATAATAAGGATTCGAGTCGGGTATGATAAACCATTTGGTCAGAAACCATGGCCGTTGCTGAAAAACTTCAACAGGTTGTCATGCAGGTGCGGCAGCTGACGGGGGGGCGTCCTGTCATGGTGCTGGCCGTGAGCAAAGGACAGT
>DAIDTL010000071.1:0-239 GCA_027457225.1 Ferrovaceae bacterium | reverse complement strand
GGGCCAGACGGCTTTTGGCGAAAGTTATCTGCAGGAAGCGCTGGCCAAACAGGAACAACTGAAGGATCTGGCACTGGAATGGCACTTCATCGGCCCTGTGCAAAGCAACAAGGCGCGCGCGATTGCCCTGCATTTCGATTGGGTCCATGGCGTGACCCGACTGAAAATCGCCGAGCGACTTTCTGCAATCCGACAGGAAGCCGGTCTTGCGCCGCTTTATATTTGCCTGCAGGTTAACC
>DAIDTL010000070.1 GCA_027457225.1 Ferrovaceae bacterium | reverse complement strand
CTGTCTGGCTCAACCCAGTACAGTTGAAACACCCGCTTTGCAATGTCCAGCCCATATGTCGTAACATTCATTTCAGCCCCTCCATCCGCCCGTGGAAAGATTTCATTATCTCCACCTTGGCACCTAGATGCCGTCAGGATCGTGAGGGGCTCCCCACCTTTACTAACTTACCTTACCCCCCTCTCCCCGTGGGGAGGGAGGCGTCCATCCCATCTCCTAAAAACAAATAACGGTACAGCGGAAAAGTGTACCAGTGATTTTACTCACAAGCAGCGGGTCAAAGCTGAAAACCCACCGTTCGCGCCAGGCCTTCGACGATGTCGCGCCCCCAGTTGGGCACCTGCGGTTTGTAAGGTTGGGCTTTTGCCACCTGCTGCTGCACCCATGCAGCCAGCCAGTCAATTTCGGCGGCGCCATAGAACGCCGTCATCAGTTCGAAGTTTAAAAACAGGCTGCGTGCATCCAAATTGGCGGAACCACACAGTGCCAGCGCATCGTCAATGATCACAGCCTTGGCGTGGATCATTCCCGGGTACAGCACTATCCTTGCTCCCACATGGGCAAGCTCCCGCAACGCCTGCTCCCGGGCCAGATCGGCCAGAGTGTGATTCGAGCGGCGCGGAATCAATAACGTAAATTCGACTCCTCGCCTGCACGCCATGCACCAAGCCAACAGAAGCGTATCATCGGGTACGAAATACGGGGTGACCGCAACGATGCGCCGTTGCGCCTGATACGCCGCAGTCAGGAGCAGGTCGTAGACTGTGTCATCTGCGAGATCGGGACCGCTAGGAACCAGTTGCACGCGTGCGCCATGGTCAGCGGGCGTTTCTTCCGAATCACCAACCATAGGCCGGTTTATCCCGGCCGGCATTTCCCAATCCCGTTCGAATAACCGTTGCGCTTGTTTAGCCAACGGCCCCCGGACCACAAAACTCAAATCCACCCAGGCGGGATGCCCTGGCCTGTCAATGAAATATTCCACAGCAAAATTGCGTCCACCGCTCCACAATTGCGCATTGTCGACAATCACCATTTTGCGGTGGTTGCGCAAGTTGCTGCGGCCTTTCAATGGGTTATGCAGAAGCGGCATGAACCAGCGCACAGAAATCCCTGCAGCACGCAGAACAGGAATGTGCCGACGCGATTTTTGCAGCCCGCCGACGGTATCCAGCATGGTGCGCACTTTGACGCCTCGCTTGGCGGCACTCACCAGGGCCGCAATCAATTCCTGTCCCATTTCATCCGGCGCCAGGATGAAGCTGCATAATTCGATCTGTTGCACGGCACCTTCGATCAATGCAAGGAGCGCTGCCTTTGAGACTGCACCATTCTCGTGAAAAACAATTGCCTGGTTACTGCTGGCAGGCTGCAGGTCCATCGCTGCAAGCAAGCCTGTAGCCCAGACGGGCCCATCCAGGACAACCCCAGTGGGGGATAACGGAGGGGTCTTGCGCACAGGACGTGGAAATTTCCGCGTTCCAAACAGCAAAAATATCGGAATACCCACATAGGGAAACAGTCCAATGACCATTATCCAGGCGACGGCCGAAGCGGGAGGTCGTCGTTGCTGGCCAATCCGGGTCAGCAACAGATAGATCAACAAGCCACCAAACACCAGAACGCTGTGCTCCAGGGCCAGGATCGAATAGGGAAAATCGTGACTGAACAAAGAGGCCCACTGCATTTGAAAAAACCTCACTCGGGTTTGTTCGGATCGTTTTTATAGCGTGCAGCATGCCGATGCAACCACAATGCCGAGATGAAACCGGCTAGCAGGATCCCCGCCAGAATCAACAGCTCAAAGTGATTGATGTCCGTAATCAGCGCTTCCAAAGCCATGCCGAAATAATAACCTGCCCCGGACACGACAAGTGCCCAGAGAATGGCGCCCACAATGTTCAGCAGGGCGAATCGCACAAATGGCACACGGCTTGTGCCCATGATGACTGGTCCCACGATGCGCAGGCCATAAAGAAACCGGATGACGAGAATCAGCGCAACGTGATGACGTTCAAGCAAACGGTGCACCCGGGGTGCCCGTTGCACCAGCGCCGGAAAATGGCTGATCATATATGCGCCTTTCCAGCGGCCCAGCAAAAATGCGATCTGATCCCCCAACGTCCCTCCCAGAACGCCGACCGCGAAGACTATGGGCCAGTCGAGCAGTCCTCTTTGTGCGGCGTATCCCGCTGCAAGCAGGATCGTCTCCCCTTCAAACAGGGTACCGACAAATACGGCCAGGTAGCCATAGGTTGCAACGAAGGTACTGATCATTTCCGACATGATCAATGACCCGGAGAATCGATTTCGAGCACCAATGCTGCGTGATCGGAATAAGCCTGGGGCACAACCGTCAATCGGGACAAGGCAGCAACCTTACGCGTGCAAAAACAAAGATCAAGGACCAACTCGCGCTTATGGAAAGTAAAGGTGGGGACATCTTCCCTGTTAAGCAAGACAATATCGGATTGGTTCAGCAGCGGAGACAATTCGGCCAATCCGGACAATATATTGAAGTCCCCAAGAAATATGGCTTCTCCGGGAACATGGTGCATCAGTTCTCGAACCTCGAGCAACTGTGCACGCCGCACGGATTTAGTGAGCGCCAGATGTGAAAAAAATAAACTCAAATTTGCCTCGAGTTAAATTTTGTAGATCAGGCGTTTTGTTCCACGGTAAAAATAAATTCTTTCGTAGGAGAAATCCTGCTTGGCCATAAACCCGTTGCTTTTGCCCTTTGTGACAAAAAAGGAACGCAGACGACTTGTCGGCCCATATTTGTTTTCGATATCAAAATAGCGGTACTTCGCATTCACCAGCGATAGCAGCTGATTATATCCGGCTGAAGTAACCGATCCTTTGTCAATTTCCACAAAACAGCAAATGTCTGGATCCTCTCGAGCGATGAGTGCGCTCAACTGTCCCAATGAGTGTTTTTGCACGGCCGGGGCACAGTAGAAGTGACGGTGCATATAGCGAACATGATGCGAAAATTGTCCGCTGATGCCACGAGCGTAACCCAGATTGCTCATCAGGATTTTGTAGGGTGGCATAGACTGCAGACTCAACGTTCCATTGCAATGTGCTGCAGCTGGGCTTTTGCCGCATTATCAAGAAACCAGCCGATAAAGGCGATCCATAGTCCACCGCCGAGATTTCCCGAAAGAATTTGCCAGACACCGATAGAAATGAACAGGAAGGCAAATCCTCTGCCGATGTTTGCAGCAATGATGGTAGCGCGTTTCATATCGCCACTGACGGCCCAGACCACGGCACGAAGCACACGTCCGCCATCGAGCGGGTACCCGGGGACCAGGTTAAACAACGCCAGGGTCAAATTGATGTAGGCCAGATACTTGAACAGGCCGAATAGCGGTTGCACCGTAAAAAATACCGGTTGCAGCACATAGAAAATAACGGCCAGGGCAAAACTTACCAGTGGTCCTGCAATCGCAATGAGAAACTCTGCCATGGCGCTGGGAGACTCCCCGCCGATTTCGGCAATGCCGCCAAAGATATGGAGCGTGATACTGCGTACCCGAATGTGATAATACAGCGCCATCACAGAGTGTCCCAATTCGTGCAACAGCACACTGGCAAAAAACAGGAGTGCCGTCAGGGCACCCATGAACCAGTACAATGCAGCGGACCAATTCTGGAATTCGTCTGGATAATAGCTGCGCGCCAGCATCCAGGTAAGCAATGCAAAGATCAAAAACCAGGAAGGGTCCAGCCCCACCGGAATGCCTAGAATTCTACCTAACGGAATGCGCTGCCGGGCCATATCCAACCTCAGTTTTTAAAATCGTTCATGGGTTCACGCTTCGCGCTGCCGCTTCGATCTTCTCGCTCAGCATAAACCAACGCTCTTCAAGCAGGCTAAGATCGTTTTTAATTTTTTTCAGGCGTTTGCCAGTCCGGGCAATTTCCCTGGCAGCGATGGTGTTTGCCAGGACGGTTTGCAACTGGCCCTGTTCGTTGCTCAACGCCTGTATTTCGCGATCTATTGTTTCCAATTCCTTGCGCAGCAGTTTGACGGCATTCGGTTGACGCTGGCGTTTTGCCTCGTCCAGCAGGTAGCGCTGGTAGTCATCAAGATCGCCATCAAACGGCGCCACACCACCGTGTGAGACCATCCAGAATTCGTCACAGACTGCGCGCAACAAAGCGCGGTCGTGACTAACCAGCATCACCGTGCCTTCAAACTCGTTCAGCGCCATGGACAAGGCTTCGCGGGTAGCCAGGTCCAAATGGTTGGTAGGCTCATCAAGCAACAACAGGTTGGGACGTTGCCACACGATCATGCACAACACCAGGCGTGCCTTTTCGCCACCGCTCAGGGTTCCGACCGCCTGCTTGATCACATCGCCACCAAAATTGAACATGCCAAGAAAGCTGCGCAAGTCTTGCTCGCGAGTGCTCTGCCCGCTGATTCTTCCTGCAACTGTCACCGCTTTAACGAGGCGGATCATGTGCTCCAGTGGGGTATCCGCCGGGATTAACACGTCCATTTCCTGTTGCGCAAAGTATCCGATGTTCAGGCCTTTGCCTTCGGTCATCTCGCCGCTGATGGGCGCCAATACGCGTGCCACGGTTTTGACCACCGTGGATTTCCCCTGGCCGTTGGCTCCCAGGATACCGATGCGCTGCCCTGCCAGCACGGACCTGCTGACATTCTGCACAATCACGGTAGGCAGCGTACCCGCGGATGCTTCGACCGGTGGAGGGTAGCCAAAGGAGACGTTGTGCATCGACAGCATGGGGTTGGGCAGATTGGCCGGTTCCCTGAATTCGAAAGTGAAGTCAGCTTCGGCGAGCAGCGGAGCAATCTTTTCCATGCGATCCAGCGCCTTGACCCGACTCTGGGCCTGTTTGGCCTTGCTGGCCTTGGCCTTGAAGCGGGCAATAAATTTTTGCAGGTGGGCAATTTTTTCCTGCTGCTTGGCAAATGCGCTCTGCTGCAACGCCATCTGCTCGGCACGCAGATCCTCAAAGGTACTGTAATTGCCACCGTAACGCGTCAGTTTGGCGTTTGCAATGTGCACGGTGACTTGAGTCACAGCGTCAAGAAATTCGCGGTCATGGCTGATCACCAGCATCGTACCAGTGTAGCGTTTGAGCCAGGCCTCCAGCCAAACCAGGGCATCGAGATCCAGGTGATTTGTGGGTTCGTCCAGCAATAGCAGATCAGAGGGGCAGATCAAGGCTCGCGCCAATTGGAGGCGCATACGCCAGCCACCAGAAAAGCTGTTGACGGGATTGTTGAGCTCGCTGACCTTGAAACCCAAACCGAGGATCAAGGCTTGTGCTCGTGCCTCGACGTCGTGCGCCCCGGCATCGTACAGTTTCATATATGCATGGGCCATGCGGTTACCATCACCGCTGTGTTCGGCCGCTTCGACCTCGGTTTGCGCAGCGCACAGCACGACATCACCCTCTACTACAAATCGGGTTGCACTCTGCCCGGTCTCCGGCATTTCCTGGGCTACTTGCGCCATATGCCATTGCGCGGGAATGGAGCAATCGCCCCCATCTTCATGCAGGGTGCCGTTGAGCAGCGCAAATAGTGTGGATTTACCCGCACCGTTGCGTCCTACCAAGCCCACCTTTTCACCGGGTTTGATCGTTACAGAGGCGTTGTCGAGTAAAACTTTGGCACCACGACGCAACACGACATTTTTAAGGGTAATCATCTAAACCAACAAGCTCGAGAAGTTCATTTAATGATCGGGCGTGAGCAGCCGAAGAGAGGAAGATACGGTAGAAGACCCAGCGGGATGACCTGCGCGTCATGTCGCCAAACGATATTGTCCGTCCTGACGCATAGTTTACGTTTTATACCGGACACATAGTTTACATTTTTTGGCATAGGAGGGACTCACTATGCCGTGGAAGGAATGTAACGCTATGGATGAAAAGCTTAAATTTGTGTCCCGGTTTTTGGATGGTGAAACGATTGCCGCCTTGTGCCGGGAATTTGGCATTTCTCGGGTGACCGGCCATAAGGTGATTGCGCGCTATAAGGAAAGCGGGCTTGAAGCCTTGACGGACAGAAGCCGTCGTCCTTACCGGCAAGCCAATCAGTTGCCGTTTCAGGTAGAGAAGTTGATCCTGCAGATCAAGGAAGAAAAGCCCCATTGGGGCGCCCCCAAAATCCGCGAACGTCTGATCACCCGCTTCCCCACGGTTAAAGCACCGGCAAAGAGCACGGTTCACGCCGTGCTGGACCGCCATGGACTGGTAAACAAGAAGCGCAAGCGACGCTATAAGGCCCAAGGAACGGAGCTGGGGCATGCCAACGCACCCAACGAGCTGTGGTGTACAGATTACAAAGGTGAATTCATGATGGGCAACAAAAAGTATTGTTACCCATTGACCGTAACTGATTTTACG
>DAIDTL010000069.1:6078-6409 GCA_027457225.1 Ferrovaceae bacterium | reverse complement strand
GTCGCATAGAGCAGGGATGAATCCACTCTCCTGACGGCGCTCTTAGCCGACATTTCCACACTTCCTGTTGTAACAATTTCGTCACAATTTATTAATATTGCCCTAAGTCTGGGTGGGTACATTGTCTCGGCCTAATTGATCGATTCAAATCTTACTCACGTCCACCAGGGGAATAATGCAGATGAACAAGCAACCCGATTTTCGTGTCAGGCTTCTCGCGCAATTGGTTTTAAGCGCTATGCTGGCGGCAGGCGCGGAAACCTCGTTTGCACAAGATGCGGTTGATCTGGGTACAGTACAAAGCACCGCCGACGATTCGTCGGTAACCAAC
>DAIDTL010000069.1:0-6068 GCA_027457225.1 Ferrovaceae bacterium | reverse complement strand
CAAGGCAAGGCTGCCGCAAGCTATCAGGCGCCCACGAAGGGGTCTTTAGTGGCGACTGAGCCGCAGTCCATCATCAGTCAGCATTACATCCAGGAAAACGCCTCAAGCGGTTCCAATTACTCGGATATCGCACAAATCGCACCGAGCGTATGGAGCGTCGATCCAAACGGTCCAGGCATGATGGAATCGCAATCAGGGGGGCCATTCATAAGAGGCTTTGCAAGCGGTCAATATAACGTTACGTTTGACGGCATTCCCTGGGGTGATTCTAACGACTTCACGCAGCACTCTACATCCTATTTTATGCCGCAGGATACCGGCAATATAGTTGTAGATCGCGGCCCAGGTGACGCCAGCAACATTGGTAACGCGACCTTCGGTGGCACTATCGCCGTAACGTCGAAAGATCCACAGTCAGACGCGACCTTTACGCCTTACACCGCCTTCGGGAGTTTCAATACCCGTCTGTTCGGGTCCGAATTCGATACCGGCGCCATGCAGAAATACGGCAACGCCAGCGCTTTCATCGACTACAAGAATTTCACGACTGACGGCTACCTGACGAATTCCCACCAAAGCCGCGACAATCTATTTGTCAAGTTCATCAAACCAATTTCCGACAATTCTGTGCTTACAGTCGTGAGCATGCAAAACAACCTGAAACAGAACGTGCCATTGGGAGCGACGCTCGCCAATATACAGAAATATGGTGTGAATTATGGCCTGAGCAGCGACCCAACCAGCCAGAACTTTTATGGATACAACTACGACGATATCAACTCCGATTTCGAATATGTCGGCCTGCAATCACGTCAAGGCGATTGGACGGTGGACAACAAGGTCTACACCTATGCCTATTACCACAACGGGTTTAATGGCGTTGATCCGGGTGGCGCCCAGCCGAATGGGACTGTCTACGGCGCCACTAATGTGCCGGGTCAGAAAATGACCATGAATTACCGATCTGTCGGTGACTTGTTACGAATGTCCAAAACCATGGGGCCAGGCGATCTGCATTTTGGAGCATGGGTTGACCATCAGACGAATAATCGTTGGCAATACGAAATCGACTTCACCAATGGCGGCGCACTGAACTCAGGGCAGGCACCAGGAACTACGCCGGTAAATTTAGCTTTGGCGACGGACCGTTTGATGAACGATACCCTGACCACGATTCAACCTTATGTTGACTATGCCTGGAAAGCAACGCAGGACCTGACCATTACACCCGGGCTTAAATATGTATCCTTCACGCGCACGCTTGATGCGCAGGTTGACCAGGGAACCGGATTGCCCTATAGCGGCCAGCATACTTGGACTCAGGCGTTGCCTGCGATAACGGGCCACTATGCCATTGCAAAAAACTGGTCGGCCTATTTGCAAGTTGCCAAAGGCTTCCAGGCACCGAATCTCAACTCTTTCTATACTGTCAATCCAGCCCTGGGCACCCTAAAACCGCAAGAGACGACGAACTACCAGCTCGGCACGACCTGGGAAAGTCAGCGGCTCACCTTGTCAACCGATGTTTATCAAATTGATTTCAAGAACAGGATAAATTCCTCGCCTATCGGTAACGGCACGATTTTCACGAATGCCGGTGGCGCCACTTACAAGGGCTGGGAAGGAGAAGCAACCTATTATATCGGGCAGGGATACAGCCTCTACGGCAATTATTCCATCAACAGCGCCAAGGACGAAAACAATCAGTGGCTGCCCAACGCGCCAAAAACCACCGCAGCAGCAGGGGCGATCTACAATCAGGGACCGCTTTATGCCTCCTTGACAGCTAAACACGTCGGGTCGCGCTTCGGTGATGTCGGCGAAACCATTCCGCTTACCGCCTACACAGTCGCCGATTTTGCCTCCAGCTATACATTTAATAATGTCGGCAGCTGGGCTAAAAATACCAAGCTTGGTTTTCAGATCAATAACCTGTTCAATAAAACCGACATCTACGCGCTGGGCACCTACGATGCAAACAATAACCCAATGTACTACACGCTTCCTGCGCGCAGCTACCAGTTAAGCCTCTCGGTTAGCATGTAAGAAAGGAATTACAAAATGAGACTGGAAACCATCCAACACGTTGCCAACACCTCTGGTGGCATCATTTATATAATGATGGTGCTACTGCTGATGGCCATGACCATCGCCCTGGAGCGCGCCTGGTATCTCAGGCGCATTCTAAAAGCAGGTAACCGGATCATTGAACAGTTGGATGCGGTTGCGCGCGCCGAGATGCCATTGCTGCGAAAACTTTGTGACGACTCCATCCAGCTTCCCCATGCACGGGTTCTAGATGCCGCTCTCAATCACGATCTCGATCACCATTTCGACCGTCTTTCTGACAAGATGGAAGAAGCAATCATGCGTGAAGCGCCGCGCGTCGATCGCTATATCTGGATACTGGATACGATTATTACCTTGGCGCCCCTGCTTGGGTTGCTCGGCACCATCATCGGCATGTTCAATTCATTTCAGGTACTGTCTGACCCAGGAAGTGCGCCTACCAAGGTTACCGGTGGTGTAGCGGAGGCATTGCTGGCAACTGCATCAGGACTGTTTATCGCAATTCTTGGGCTGATGTTTTTCAACGGATTGAATAATCGCGTAAGGGTCATAATGCACCAATTGGAAACCTTGAAAATCATGTTGCTCAACCGCATGTACCAGCACTTCCCCGTGCGCGCCAATCGCCAGCAGGATAGGGGGCATGAAACAGGGCCGCGGGCAGTTCGTGTCGGGGAGTCCTGAGATGCGTTACTTTGAGCCGCGCAAAGCACGGATCGAAATCATTCCAATGATCGATATCATGTTTTTTTTGCTGATATTCTTTATTATGATCACGTTGCATATGATCCCTTCCTCCGGCCTCGCATCCAATCTGGCAAGCAGTTCGACGGCCACGGTTTTACCACAGCCAAAAGTATTGATAACTGTAGACTCAGCGGGGATCATTTCAGTAGAGGGCCAAGTGCTGACGCCGGAGCAACTGTCTGAGTCTCTGCGGAAGGGTGATCCTTCTCACACGATCGTTACCATTGCCGGGTCAAAACAGACATCGTTACAGCACTTGATGGATGTAATGGACTCGTGTCGGACAGCGGGCGTCACGCAAATCGGTCTGGCGGCAAGATCACAGCATTAACATGTCAGCTCTTGAATCATCGCTACCGATGGTCAGCGGCAGGTTTTCCATGCCTTATGCCGCCCTTGCAGCCTTGTTCCTGGAAGCGGTACTCGTAGCATCACTGGTCATCGGGCTCACCAACACGAAGTTGACAACGCCACCTCAGCAACAACCGGTGATGTTAACATTCCCCGCAATACTCACAACTACGCCACCCAAGCCAGTACAAACGCCTCCTCGCAAGCCGCCCGTCAAACCAGCACCACGTCCGCTGCAGAAGCCAGTCCAGCACGCTGTTCATCATCATCCCGCACCACCGATGCATAAAAAAGTAGCAGCGGCCAAGCCATTGGCACTGGCACCTGCGACGCCGAACTCAGTACCGGCCCCGACCGAGGCCGCACCGGTTGCGCAGGCCGACAAACCCAGTCAAGCCAGTGCTGACCCTAACAGCATGACACGTTTCGAAGAGCAGCTTCATGAAGCAATTCAGGCGGCGGTTCACTATCCCTATGCGGCCAAGGTCGCCCACATCGAGGGTCGAGCCCAGGTATCTTTTGAATATATTGACGGTCGGGTGAGCGCGATAAAAATCATTAGATCCAGCAACTACGACATGCTCGACACTGCCGCAATGCGAGCAGTGCTAACAGCAAGCTATCCGCCGCCACCGAATAATCTGGCGGGGGTATCACAACAATTCGTGTTCTGGATACGTTTCGATCAAATCAAATCGTCTTCGGACTGAGTTACATAATCAATACTTGAAATTACCATGCAACCGATCTCATTATATATACTCTTGACAGTCCTGTTCATGGCCCTATCCGCCAATACTTCGGCTCAGGGGAATAAAATCGACGTGATCAAACACGTGTTGATGATCAGCGTGGATGGCTTGCACGCGCTGGATCTCCGTAATTATTCTGTCAGCCATCCACGCTCCGCCATGGCACAACTTGCTCGAAGCGGAATTGTATACACGCAGGCTCATACAGTTAGCCCGGCAGATTCCTTTCCAGGGCTGCTGGCACTGACGACCGGTGGAACACCTGCGGTAACGGGTGTGTATTTCGACGAGACTTACGACCATAGCCTATCTCCACCGGGTGGCGACTGCCACCAGACCGGCACATCGGTCATTTACGATGAATCCATTGATGGTCCTGGCGCCAGCATGGGCATACCGGAACTCAAAACAAGTCTCCTGCCGTTGGATCCAAAAAACTGCAACCCTGTTTATCCTCACTCGTATTTGCGTGTCAACACGGTATTTGAGGTCATTCGTCAGTCAGGTGGGCACACCGCCTGGATCGACAAGCATCCGGTATATGAAATCCTCAATGGACCGAGCGGACACGGCGTGGAAGATCTGTACACGCCTGAGATAGGTTCTAATTTCGAGGGCACCGAGGACAAACATAGCAACAAGATCACAGCCTCGATCACTAAGACCGAACGTTACGATCAGGAAAAAGTCAACGCGCTCATCAACGAGATCCACGGCTTCCGGCACGATGGGAAAACATCGGCGCAGGTACCGACAATATTCGGCCTGAATCTGCAGGCCGTAAACGTGGGCCAAAAATTGGCCGGCTATAAGGATTCCCGCGGACTCCCTTCCCCGCAACTGGAAGATGCCTTGATTCACAGCGACATGCTGATCGGCAAGATCGTTTCTGCTCTGAGAGAGAAAGATCTGTTGGATTCGACACTCCTTATCGTCACGGCTAAACACGGCAACGGCCCCATCGATCCCAAGGCATTGCGCCTTGTGGATAAGAAAGATATGTACCAAGTAGTCGAAAACGCGGCGCCCGGAGAGTTGGCGCAGATCACTTCAGATCAGAGTGCTCTGATTTGGTTGAAGGATCCAGAAAAAACAACGCTCGTCGCCGACGCCCTAGAGCATCACGGAACACGCCTGGGCATCAGCCGCATCCTATATGGATCGACCTTGGCGCTATACTTCCCGTCGCCTGAAACCGATTCACGAACCCCGAACCTGATCGTCATTCCGGATCGAGGCGTAGTATATGCAAAAGCCGGGGACAATAAGAAAGCGGAGCACGGTGGCTTCGTCACAGACGACACCAATGTTGCTTTGCTCATCTCAAACCCACATTTGCAACGTCAGAGTGTAATGATCCAGGCGCCTGTATTCACAACCCAGGTGGCCCCCACTCTGCTTGCGAGTTTGGGACTGTCGCCTGGCGCCCTAGAAGCAGTGAAAATGCAAGGCACCCCAGTTCTGCCCGGAGAGAATAGATGGAAGATATTTCCCACTCAGCCGAATCCTGGATTTACACAGTAGTCAGTTGATTGGGCTACACGCACACCTTGTTTCTTAGAGGTGTCAATGATGTTTTTGTAGTCTGAATTGTCGTTTGGCACCAATGTCTCAACATACAGCCAATAGGAATTTCGCAGCAACACAAGCGTGTCTTTCGTCAGCTAGGTGTCAGATAAAGCCTGAACGTAAATGAACGTAAGCACGCAATAAACAATGCCGACGCCCATTATTCAGAGTATTCCGTAATCGTTGTTTGGACTACCTGGAAAAACCTTGTCTAATTGCCGCGTGTTGAGTCCATACATTCGAGAGAATATATGCGACAGTACCGCTCGATAGTCATTCAGCACCGGCAGATCCCGATTCTGGAACAGCGTCTTTTCACTCACGTCGGATTGTTCGCCAGCCAGTTTACCGCCGGAGATGCCGCCGCCCAGTATCCATAGCGTGTTGCCATGGCCGTGGTCGGTGCCACGATTGCCGTTTTCATGGAATGTGCGCCCGAATTCCGACATAACCACCACCACCGTATTACGCCAGGCCTCTGCGCCCAGTTCATCGACAAACCCAGACAGCCCATTGCCAAGATTCGCCAGATTCGTCGCCAGGGCACCGGTCGCCGCACCCTGGTTGACATGGGTATCC
>DAIDTL010000068.1 GCA_027457225.1 Ferrovaceae bacterium | reverse complement strand
CAGCAGCGCTGTCCCGCCTGTGGAGAGGATCTCGATTTTCAGGGCATGCAGTGCACGCGCCAGTTCGACAGCGCCCTGTTTGTTGGAAACGCTGATGAGTGCGCGCTGTATGGTCATTTCACCCCGTAGTGCTGCATCTTCTTGCGCAGGGTGTTGCGGTTGATGCCCAGAATTTCGGAAGCCTGGGTCTGGTTGCCTTCGGTATGGGTCAGGACCACTTCCAGCAGGGGTTTTTCCACGCTGCTGATGACCATGTCGTATACCCCGCTACATTTTTCACCATCCATGTGGCTGAAATAATCGGCGACCAGGCGTCGCACGCAGGCCGACAGTTCGGATTCGGGTTTGCTCATGCGGCCAGAGCCTCGTTCAGGGATTCGGTGTCATATTCCAGGCGCTGGCCCTGGCTGTGCAATACGCTGAAAAAGGCATCCACCGCTTCACGCTGTTCCGTCACCGTCGCAAGCTGGTTCATGGCGTGGCGGAAAGCAGCCGAGCCCTTGAGGCCGCGGGTATACCAGCTGATGTGTTTGCGTGCCACGCGGACACCGGTTTCCAGTCCGTAAAAAGTGTAGAGATCCTCCAGATGCTGGCCGAGCACCGCGTGAATTTCGCTGACTTCGGGTGCTGCCAGCAACGTGCCGGTGGTGAGGTAATGATCGATTTCGCGAAAGATCCAGGGGCGCCCCTGCGCGGCGCGTCCGATCATGAGGCCATCAGCGCCGGTGAGATCCAGCACCTGGCGGGCCTTCTGCGGTGAGGTGATGTCGCCATTGGCCACCACCGGAATGCCTACCTTTGCCTTGACCGCGGCAATCGTGTCGTATTCGGCGTCTCCCATGTAAGCACAGGCCCGGGTGCGGCCATGAATGGCCAGCGACTGGATCCCTGCATTTTCGGCGATGTGGGCGACGGAGAGCGCATTGC
This sequence comes from Ferrovaceae bacterium, assembly GCA_027457225.1. Classification (GTDB taxonomy): domain Bacteria; phylum Pseudomonadota; class Gammaproteobacteria; order Burkholderiales; family Ferrovaceae; genus JAJZRV01. Next base: position 5,560 of record DAIDTL010000068.1, on the reverse strand, counting down.
GATGGGTGCGGTCCCAGCCCGTGCGAATCTTGAGGGTGACGGGAACCGGCACGGCGGCCACGACGGCCTCGATGATGCGCTGGACCAGCGCTTCGTTTTGCAACAGGGCGGACCCCGCCATGACGTTGCACACTTTCTTGGCGGGACAGCCCATGTTGATGTCGATGATCTGGGCACCCTGATCGACGTTATAGCGGGCTGCTTCGGCCATCATGGCCGGATCGGCTCCGGCGATCTGGACAGATTTGGGTTCGACTTCACCCCGATGATCGGCACGGCGCCGGGTTTTTGCAGAACCCCACAGCAGGGAATTGGAAGAAACCATCTCGGACACCGCCATCCCGGCCCCCATGGTTTTGCACAATTGGCGGAAGGGGCGATCAGTGACTCCCGCCATGGGAGCAACCATCAGGTTATTTTTGAGAAGGTAGGGGCCAATCTGCATGGGGGTTGTCGCGAGTGGTGACGAAAGGGTGGAATTATACCGCCGATTGGACGAACGCTGAAACCTAATGTGCCGCATCCCAGTGCGGACCCCAACCCACTTCCACCAGCAGTGGGACCGCCAGGCGGGCCACGCCCTCCATCAGTCCAGGCAAAACCTGCAACACCGTTTCGCGTTCATTGTCGGGAACCTCCAGCACCAGTTCGTCGTGCACCTGCAGGCTCAACAGGGAGTGCATGTGGTGTTGATCCAGCCAGTTTTGCACCGCGATCATGGCGCGTTTGACGAGATCGGCGGCGGTTCCCTGCAACGGGGCATTGATGGCAGCGCGCTCGGCCCCCTGACGCCGTCCGGCGCCACCATGGCGCAGCTCGGGCAGCCACAGGCGCCGCCCAAACAGGGTTTCCACGTAACCGTTTTGGCGCGCGGCTTCGCGCGTGCGCTCCATGTAGGCGGCAACGCCAGGGTAACGGTGGAAGTAGCGTTCCATATAGGCCTGGGCTGCCGAGCGCTCGATCCCGAGTTGGGAGGCCAGCCCGAACGCGGACATGCCATAGATCAGGCCAAAATTGATGGTTTTGGCGGCGCGTCGCTGCTCCGGGCTGACCTCTTGCGGCGTCACACCAAAAATTTCCGCGGCAGTGGCACGGTGCACGTCCAGCCCGGCCCCAAAGGCAGACAGCAGACCGGCATCCTCTGACAAGTGGGCCATGATGCGCAATTCGATCTGCGAGTAATCGGCCGACACCAGAACGTGTCCCGGAGGGGCGATGAATGCCGCGCGGATGCGTCTTCCTTCCGGAGTGCGCACGGGAATGTTTTGCAGGTTGGGATCGCTGCTGGCGAGGCGACCGGTCACCGCCACGGCCTGGGCGTAATGGGTGTGAACCCGGCCGGTGCGGGGGTTGACCCGACGGGGCAGGGCATCCGTATAAGTGGACTTGAGCTTGGCAAGGCCGCGGTATTCCAGGATCAGTTTGGGGATGGGGTAATCCAGAGCCAGCTGCTGCAGCACATCTTCGTCAGTGGAAGGCACGCCACCCGGCGTTTTCTTGCGCACCGGCAGGCCCTGCTCGTCAAACAGCACCACCTGGATCTGCTTGGGTGAGTTGAGATTGAAGGGGTGGCCGGCGGCTGCATGGGTGCGGGCTTCCAGGTCCAGCAACTGGATTCCCAGTTCGGTACTTTGCCGTTCCAGCTGGTGTACATCGAGCAGCACGCCATTGCGTTCCATGCGCCATAACACCCGCTGCAGGGGCAGTTCGAGATCGCGATAGATGGACAGCAGGGCCTGGTCCTGGGCAATTTGCGGGTAGAGCACCTGATGCACCTGAAGCGTGATGTCGGCATCTTCAGCGGCATACAGGGTGGCGCGGTCCAGGGCCACCTGGTCAAATCCGATGGCGTGGGCGCCCTTGCCGGTCACCGCTTCATAGGACAAGGTATCGCGCTGCAGATGCCGGCGTGCCAGATTTTCCAGGTTGTGCGGTTGATGCGCTTCCAGCACATAGGACTCGAGCAGCGTATCGTGCGCGATCCCGCGCAGGGCAATCCCTTCGTTGGCCAGCACATGCTGATCGTATTTGAGGTTTTGTCCCACCTTGGGTGCGGCGGCATCTTCCAGCCAGGGTTTGAGGCGGGCCAGGGTCTGTGCAAAATCGAGCTGCCCCATGCTGTCCGGGCCGCGATGCCCCAGGGGAATGTACGCGGCTTCTCCCGCCGCGACGCATAGGGACAGGCCCACCAGGCGCGCTTCGAGCGGATCAAGCGATGTGGTTTCCGTATCCAGGGCGGTCAACGCGGCCCCGTGGATTTTGCCCAGCCAGTCGTCCAGTTGTGCCGTGGTCAGCACGGTCTGGTAATGGGTTACCGGAGGCGGAGGCGCGGCATGCTGGGCGGGTGACGCAACAGGAGCGGGGGCAGGGGAAGAGGCTGCCGTGGAAGGAAATCCGGGCGTCATCCAGCTGCGCAAATCATAGCGTTCGGCCAGCGCCTGCAAGGCAGCCTGGTCGGGCGGCGTGATAGTGAGTTGCTCGGGACTTTGCGGCAGGGGGACATCGCAGCGGATGGTGAGCAAACGGCGGGCCTGGGGCAACCAGTCCTGCGCTGAGCGCAGATTGTTTCCCACGACGCCGGGGATATCCGCTGCGTGTGTCATGAGCTCGTCCAGCGACGCATATTGCTGGAGCCATTTGGCTGCTGTCTTGGGACCGACCTTGGCAACCCCCGGCACGTTGTCCACGGGGTCACCGATCAGGGTCAGGTAATCAATAAACTGATCCGGACGGACGCCATATTTTTCCGTCGCCAGAGCGCTGTCCAGGCGCTCGTTGCTGAGGGTGTTGATCAGGCTGACCTGATCACCAAGCAATTGCACCATGTCCTTGTCGCCGGTGGAAATGACCGTGCTGATGCCGGCTTGCCCGGCTTCGCGGGTCAACGTGCCGATGACATCATCCGCTTCGACGCCTTCAATGATCAGGAGCGGCCAACCCAGGGCGCGCACCGCACGCTGCAGGGGCTCGACCTGCAGAACCAGGTCCGGCGGCATGGGGGAGCGGTGTGCCTTGTACTCGGGATACCAGTCCTCCCGAAAAGTGGGGCCCTTGGCATCGAACACGCAGGCTGCATAATCCGGCTTATAATCCGCCATCAACCTGCGCAGCATGTTGAGCACCCCGAAAATGGCGCCGGTGGGTTCCCCCAGACGGTTGCGCAGGTCGGGAAGGGCGTGGAACGCCCGATACAGATAGGACGATCCGTCCACCAATAGCAACAATTTTTGCGAACGATCCGTCATGGGGCAATTATGGCAGAACTTGAGGGAAGCACCGAACCATCATGATGACCTCGCTCCTGATCAACGGTAAAAAACTGACGCTCACAACCGACCCGGACACTCCCCTGCTGTGGGTGATTCGCGACGTGGTGGGGCTGACCGGCACCAAGTTTTCCTGTGGGGTGGGGCTGTGCGGCGCCTGTACCGTGCATCTGGATGGCGAGCCCATCCGTTCCTGCATCACGCCGCTGTCCTTGGCAGCCAACAAAAAAGTCACCACCATTGAAGGACTGTCCATCCACGGGGAACATCCGGTCCAGCAGGCCTGGGTGGCTCTCGAAGTGGCCCAGTGCGGCTACTGCCAATCCGGCCAGATCATGAGTGCCGCGGCCTTGTTGGCGCATCATCCCCATCCCACCGATGCCGATATTGATGAAGCGATGAATGGAAACCTGTGCCGCTGTGGGACCTACAACCGCATTCGCGCGGCCATTCACCGGGCGGCCGGAAAGGCTTGAGTTTGAGAGTTTATGAATACTGCCAATATCAGGTCCTATCTGCTCGATCTTCAACAGCGCATTGTCACGGCACTCGAAACCCTGGACGGCAAGACGTTCAGGCGTGACACCTGGGAACGTTCCGAGGGAGGCGGGGGCATCAGTGCCCTGGTGGAAGAAGGAAATCTGTTTGAGCGCGGCGGGGTCAATTTTTCGCACGTCATGGGCCGCGGGTTGCCGCCCTCCGCCACGGCACATCGTCCGGAACTGGCGGGGCGCCACTTTGAGGCCCTGGGCGTGTCGCTGGTGCTGCACCCGCGCAATCCCTACGCTCCCACGGTCCACATGAACGTGCGTTGCTTTACGGCCTTTGACGAGCACCACGCGCCCGTCTGGTGGTTTGGCGGCGGGATGGATCTCACACCTTATTACGGCTTTGTGGAAGATGCCGAACATTTTCATCGCACCTGCAAGAAGGCGCTCGACCCCTTCGGTGCCGATTACTATCCGCGTTTCAAGAAGTGGTGTGATGAATATTTTTACCTCAAACATCGTCAGGAACCGCGCGGTGTCGGCGGGATTTTTTTCGATGATTTCAACGCCCTGCCCTGGCCCCAGGCCGAGGCCCTGTGGCAAAGCGTGGGCGACCATTTTCTTCCGGCCTATCTGCCCCTGATGGAACGCCGACGCGGCTTGCCTTACGGCGAACGTGAACGGGACTTTCAGGCGTACCGGCGCGGTCGTTATGTGGAATTCAACCTGGTGTATGACCGCGGCACCTTGTTTGGATTGCAGTCCGGCGGGCGCACCGAATCCATCCTGATGTCCCTGCCGCCCATCGTGCGCTGGCGTTATGACTGGCATCCCCAACCCGGTAGCCGGGAAGACGCGCTGCTCGAGGAGTTTATCAACGGACGCGACTGGGTGTGATGGACACCTTTCTGCAGCAGCTCATCAATGGCATCACCCTGGGAAGCATCTACGCCCTGGGGGCCCTGTGGTACACCATGGTGTATGGCATCCTGGAGCTCATCAATTTTGCCCACGGCGAAGTGTTGATGGTGGGGGCCCTGGTCGCGCTCACGGTCATCCAGGTGTTGACCGGATGGGGTTGGTCGCCACCGCTGGCGGTGCTCATGGCGGTGCTGGCAGCCATGGTGGTGTGCATGACGCTGGGGCTCGCCATCGAGCGGGTGGCCTATCGTCCCCTGCGCCGTGCCCCCAAACTGGCGCCGCTGATCACGGCCATCGGCCTGTCCATTGTGTTGCAACAGGTGGCCGCGCTGATCTGGGGCCGCGGTTATTTGTCATTTCCTGCGGTGCTGCCGCCCGTCAGTGTTGTCTGGGGGGGCGTCATCATCACCGCCATTCAGGGCGCCATCATTGTCCTGGCTGCGCTGATCATGGCCGGCCTGCTGGTGCTGGTGCAAAAAACCGCGTTGGGGCGCGCCATGCGCGCGACGGCGCAGAATCCTGCCGTGGCGCAACTGATGGGCGTGAATACCGACCGCATCATCGCCTGGACTTTCGTGATCGGCTCGGCGCTTGCCGCAGTGGCCGGAGTGATGGTGGCGGCCTATTACGGTGTGGGCAATTACACCATGGGCTTCATGCTGGGGCTCAAGGCCTTCACCGCCGCCGTGCTGGGGGGCATCGGCAACCTTGCCGGAGCCATGTTGGGCGGACTTCTGCTGGGCGTGGTGGAAGCCCTGGGGGCAGGTTACATCGGGGACCTCACAGGCGACTTCTTTGGCAGCAACTATAAGGATGTGTTTGCCTTCATGGTGCTGATCGGCGTGTTGGTGTTTCACCCCAACGGACTGCTGGGCAGTCGTGCGC
>DAIDTL010000067.1 GCA_027457225.1 Ferrovaceae bacterium | reverse complement strand
CAGTACTTCCAACGCGATGGCAAACAGGGTGCGATGCGCGTCCTGGGGAAGCGCATTGGGGCCGTCCCTGGCCTGCAGGATACTTACGGTGTGGGCGTCAAGACCTCTGAAATCATCGTTCATCTCGTCCATTGATCTGAGTAAGGGCCTGGGCGATTTCATGTTGATCCGTGGGTCGCACCAGCCGCACTGTCTCCTGGCCACGGTTGAGAAAAACAAATGTCGGCCAGAGTTTAACCCGGAAGGAACGGCCCAGAGGGCGTCCGCGACCGTCTTCAACCCTGATAAGGCGCACGCGCAAATGATGGGCCAACTCTGCCGCAAGCAAGGGCTGGGCAGCGCGGCAATAGGAACACCAGGGGGCACCAAACTCCAGGATAACCGGACCTTCTAACGCTTCAATCTCCGCCAGCGTGGGCCCAGGATCTTCATATCCCTGATTCATCTCACTCCCAGGGTGTGCGAGAGCGCTACTTTCGCTCAATCATGAACTTGGCCTTTGCAGCCTCGTTACAATTGAAGGTATTTTTGCCCGCTCGCTGGCACTCTGCCAAATCAGCCGCAAGTTCAGCCGGATGGCTTATGTAGTAATCCTGTGTCTTGGTTTGTTCGCATGACCACAAAACCAGTGCGCTGAGCACAACAAAAGCGTATTTCATGAACGATTGCTCCTGCTTGATGACTGTAAAGAATACATCATTCCCGGACAAATCGAACGGATGTTACGGTGGGTGATGCTGCGCCAGGAATTTGTCCAGTTGTCTGGCAAAAGCCTGCCGGTCGCCATGCCCAAACGATGCCGGTCCACCCGTCTCCACTCCGCTACCACGCAGTTGATCCATAAAATTTCGCATCGTGAGCAGCGCTTCGATATTGTCTTGTGTGTAAAATTCGCCACGCGGATTGAGCGCATACCCCCCCTTAGCAATCACATCGGACGCCAGCGGAATATCCGCAGTGATCACCAGGTCGCCTGGTTGCAGGCGCTTCACAATCTCGTTGTCGGCCACATCAAAACCACGCGGTACCTGTAGTGCACGAATGTAGCGCGAGGCCGGTGTGCGCAGAAGCGTATTGGCAACCAGCGTGATGGTAATCGCAACGCGCTCGGCAGCACGGAATAAAATTTCCTTGATCACACCAGGGCAAGCATCAGCGTCCACCCAGATTTGCATGTTGGGCTCCTCCGCCGAAATGGCCGCTAGGCAGGAGCCTGCAGCACATCAAAGGGGACCTGGATCCTTTCAGTATCGCTGCTCAACCAAACGACGCCATCCTCAATCGTACAACCAAGTTGCATGTTGCGCTGCGCCAGTTTGGCCAATGCCTGCGTCGTGGCCAGCGGCAAGTTAATGACGGTCAGATTTTTCAGTCGCGCCAGCTTGGGGCTGACGGTGTGCCACCACAGGGCGGCACCGCGACCGCCATAGGCGTAGATTGCCACTTGTTTGGAACGACCACTGGCTTTGAGGATGCGTTTTTCATCAGGCAAGCCAACGTCGATCCACTGCGCGATCGCGCCGGTTAAATCTTTTTGCCAGGCATCAGGCTCGTCTGCTTCGGAAAGACCTCGTGCAAACGCCAAATGTTCGTGCGCGTGCCGGGCAAACGCCAACAGGCGAACCATCATGCGTTCATCGGTCTCCGAAGGATGGCGCGCAATGGTCAGCGCGTGACTGCCATAATAGTGCCGATCCATATCCGCAATTTGCAGACTGGCTTTAAAGATGGTTGCTTTGAGTGCCATGGGCTTTAGCGGGTGCCAGCTGTTCCAGGCTCCGCCTACCGGACTCCACACCAAACCTGAGCACCACGACCACCAGTGTGACCAATAACCCGATCATCAGTGTCAGGACGCCGCGAATGCCGAAGTTGGTAAACAGCCAGACCACCAGAAAAGGTGTCCCGATAGTGGCGCCGCGGCCGAAGGTATTGCAAATGCCCGAGGCACGCAATCGCACTTCAGTCGGAAAGAGTTCCGGAATATAAATCGCAAACAACAATGCCACTAACACGTAAATCGGCACAGTCAACGCAAAACCGATCAGCGGCAACAAGACAGGATCGCTGACGAATGGGTAGATAAACCCGAATACAATGGCAAGTGATGACGAAATGGCAATGGTCGGCTTGCGCCCCCATCGATCGGACGTCAGCGCTCCTATGGTTGCGCCGATCGGCGCGCCGATCGACATGAGCATGGAATACTGGAAGGATGTCGCGATGGTCAAACCTTGCTTTACGAAGAAGGTCGGAAGCCAGGTGATGAACCCGTACAGCAACGTATTGATCACAATGAGGGCCACGGAGCCGACAAACATGCGAGGCAGCAGTGCCGGACTCCACAGGCTGGCCAGGTTGCGCGAAGGGGTGGTGACTGGAGGCGGGGCCGGTGCAGGAAGGGGCTGGCCTTGCGATGCTTCGGCTTCGATTTTTTGCATCAGGGCCTCGGCTTCATCCATGCGCCCGACCGATTCCAGCCAGCGCGGCGATTCGGGCAACGATTTACGCAGGTACCATACCACCGCCCCGCCAATGCCTCCCAGAATAAACATGGCGCGCCAGGTGAAGGCCGGGGTGACGAAGGTGCCGGTCAATGCAGGGACCGGCAATCCGGTCACCACGAAACCCGCCATCCCCCCCAGCCATTTGCCGCGCACCCGCGCCGGGACGAATTCAGTCAAGGTTGAGTAACCGACAACATTCTCCGCACCCAGCCCAATGCCCATGACAAGCCGCAGCAGGATCAGCACGGTCATATTCGGAGCGAACGCAGCGAGAATTGAGGCTCCCCCAAACACCAGCAGGTTGAATTGATAGGTAAAGCGCCGGCCAAACCGGTCTCCCAGAAAGCCCGTCATGAACGAGCCCAGCATCATGCCTACAAACGTGGCGGAAACAAACATCGCATTTTCCGGAAGCGTTGAAAACCCGCTGTGCAATGTCGAACCCAACACAGTAGCGGCGATGTAGATGTCGAAGCCGTCGAAGAACATGCCAATTCCGATCAGCGTCATGACCCGGCGATGGAACGACGATATGGGCAACCGATCGAGCCGTGACCCTACATTGACGGTGGCGTTCATTTTTTCTCCTCGAGGGGAAAGCATCCATCTTTATTTTTTGTGGATTGATGATATAGCATAAAATATTCTGTTCACGCAGGGTTATTGCAAGTTAGTGTCTTAATATTTGAAGAGGATTCATCATGACAATCGGTTCCAAAGCGGTACTGCACGGTTTATTCATTGATGGCCACGAGGTTCGGGCCACCCGGAGCGATCCGCTTGATGTGTTGAATCCAGCCACCGGCGAATTGCTGGCACAAATCAGCCATGCCAGCGATGCTGACGTCGATCGTGCCGTGCGTGGTGCCCGGGCTGCGTATGAGGGCATCGCGTGGGCCAGTATGTCAAACCGCACCCGCGCCAAATTGATCAACAAGCTGGCCGACGTATTCGAAGCCAACCTGGAAGAGTTCTATCAACTCGAAACCCTGAACAACGGCCGCTCGGTCAATGAGACCCGGGCCCAAATATCGCGGCTGCCTGACTTTCTGCGCTACAACGCCGGCCTTGCAATCGCGCGTCGCGATGCCGTGATTCCGGTGGACGGGAATTATCTCAATTACACCATACGCACTCCCATTGGCGTGGTCGGCAATTCAACGCCATTCAACCATCCACTGATGATCATGATGAAGAGCCTGGCGCCCACCCTCGCATCGGGTTGTACCACAGTGGTCAAGCCTTCCGAATACACGCCGCTGACCACCTTGCGTCTGGCAGCACTGTTTGTCGAAGCGGGTCTGCCACCCGGGGTGTTTAACGTGGTCACTGGTTTGGGCCCCACCACCGGACGCGCACTGGCCGAACATCCAGGGCTGGCCAAGTGGGTGCTGACCGGTGGCACCGAAGCAGGGCGCATCACCGGGGCACTGGCCGGCCATAACTTTGCCCATCAAACGCTGGAGCTGGGTGGCAAAACACCGGTACTGGTATTCGATGATTTCAATGTAGATCAAGCCGTCAACTATGCAGCCTTCGGGGCTTTCATAGGGGCCGGTCAGACCTGCATTTGCGGTAGCCGCCAGATCGTTCAGGAAAAAGTCTACGACCAGTTTGTCGAAAAACTGGCAGCCAAGGCCAAGACCATCCGCATCGGCAATCCGATCGATCCTTCGGTGAAGTTGGGGCCCGTCGTGTCGGCGCGCCAGCAACAACGGTTACTCAGCTACATCAAGATCGGCCTGGAAGAAGACAAGGCGCGGCTTGTTGCCGGCGGTCGAGTACCCTCCGATCCAGCGCTTCAAAAGGGCTTCTTCGTTGAACCCACCGTGTTTGCCGATGTCACGGCCGACATGCGTATCTTCCAGGAAGAGGTGTTCGGACCCTTCGTTTCGATCACCAAATTCTCGACCGAGGAAGAAGGCCTGGCGCTGGCCAATCACTCACCGTTCGGCCTGGCTGGCGCGATTCGTACCAATGACCTCACTCGCGCCCACCGCGTCGCGGCCCGCTTGAAATGCGGCATCGTATGGGTCAACGATCACCATCGGCTGGATCCGGCTTCGCCCTGGGGCGGTGTCAAGGATTCCGGAATCGGGCGCGAATGCGGCACCGAATCCTTTGATCAACACTTCGAAACCAAGAGCGTGATGGTGCGCATGGATGACACCCCTTTTTACTGGTACAAGGACACCGCGAACCAACCTCGCCTGAACTGACAATTCCTTGCCAATAAAGCCACGCCATGAGCCCAAGCATGAATCAAGAACAGTCGACATTCAGACCCGTGCGAATCGCCGTGGGAAACCAGCAAGTCCACGTCCGCGTTGGAGGATTCGGGGCGCCCATCGTACTGCTTCATTCGCTGTTGGCGGATGACTCGAGCTTTGACCGGATTGCCGGCCCGCTGGCGCAGACCCATCGCGTCGTCATATTCAATCTGCCGGGCTTTGGCGCCTCAGACCGGGTTGAGGGCGGACTGGAAATGGTTGCAGACAGGGTGGCTGCAGCCATCAAGGGCCTGGACTTGAAGCAGCGGCCGATCTTGCTTGGCAACGGGTATGGTGGTTTTGTTGCGCTGCTGGCGGCAATCCGGCACCCGGAAATCGCAGAACGGCTGGTACTGGCCGATTGCGGTGCTGCGTTTTTGGAACCCGGTCGAGCTGCGTTTCGCGGCATGTCGTCAATCGCAAAAGAGAAGGGACTGGCCGGGGTGGCCGATATCGCAATGCGCCGCCTGTTTTCACCCGAATACCAAACCACCCATCAGACGTTGATTGAAGAGCGTCGCCAACGCTTTGTGGCCGTTGATCAACAGACCTTCCACAACGCCTGCGCCGCGCTGGCCACCCTCGACCTGCGTGCCGATCTGCCCTCAGTCAACGTGCCGGTGTTGGTGCTGGTCGGTGAACACGATGAAGCCACGCCACCGGCAATGGCGCATGAATTGGCAGCGGGCCTGCCAAATGCGCGTCTGCAAATCCTGGTGGGCTGCGCCCATGTGCCTCAATTGCAGGATCCGGAATTGTTTCTGTCTACAATCCGGCAATTCATTGGTACGAAAGCTGATGGGAGGGAATAATTCATGACGCAAAACCCGCATGTGGAAAGCCATTTTCGCGCCTCAGATACGATTCGCGACATCGTCATTGGCATGTCGGATGGGCTGACGGTCCCCTTTGCCCTGGCAGCCGGTCTGTCTGGCGCTGTTGCTTCCAGCCACATCATTACCACAGCCGGTATTGCCGAAATCGCCGCGGGTTCAGTCGCCATGGGCCTGGGGGGCTACCTCGCCCCGCGTGGCGATGCGGAACACTATGCTCATGAACTACAGCGCGAACGACAGGAAGTACAAACCATCCCTGAGCAGGAAGCCGCCGAAATCGTGGAAGTATTTGAAGCTTACGGCGTATCGGCGGAACAGTGTGCGCCAGTGGTCGCAGCACTACGAACCGATCGCGAGGCCTGGGTACGCTTTATGATGCGCTTTGAGCTTGGCCTGGAGCAGCCGGAATCCGGACGAGCAACCCGAAGTGCTACAACCATTGCCGGCGCCTATATTGCCGGCGGACTGATTCCGATCGCTCCCTACTTTCTGACGCCTGGCGTCAGTGAAGCGTTGCCCTACTCCATCGCTGTCACATTGATTGCGCTGGCACTATTTGGTTTTATCAAGGGGAACTTTACCGGAACGCCGCGTCTGCGCAGTGCATTGCAGACACTGCTAATCGGCGGAGCGGCAGCAGCCGCGGCATTCGTCCTGGCCAGAGCGATTTCATAGTCGATGATAACCACCCCGCAACTGGAATCCCTCCTGACCTGCCCGGAATGTGGCCACGCAGAAATGTTGGCCATGCCCACCGATACCTGCCAGTGGTTCTATGAATGTCCGAACTGCACCGCCCTACTCAAACCAAAACCAGGGGACTGCTGCGTGTTCTGCTCCTACGGCAGCGTGCCTTGCCCTTCGATACAGACAAGACACAAACT
>DAIDTL010000066.1 GCA_027457225.1 Ferrovaceae bacterium | reverse complement strand
GTTGATTTGTAGGCTTGAATACGGATTCTTCCGATGCAATTGGTCACGCACTGGGACATTTCACCCTTCTCGATCTTCGGATAGCAGGAGATGCACTTCTCCGATACACGGGTGGTATTGTTGTAGTACGCCTTCTTGTACGGACAGGCCTTCACACATTCCCTGTAGCCCCTGCACTTGGACTGGTCGATGAGAACGATACCGTCCTCCTGCCTCTTGTAAATAGCTTTCCTCGGGCAAGCGGCAAGACATCCCGGATAGGTGCAATGGTTACATATACGCGGCAAATAGAATCCCCAGTTCTTGTGTGTAGGACCCTTGATATAGTCCCCTTCGGTTGTCTGGATTCTGATTGCCTCGTCCTCGCCCAAGTTCGGACTCATATAGTCCATCTCATCAGGTAAGAAGCCCCTGACCTTTTCTTCCATTGCCGTATCTTCGAATATGGTTTTGCCTTTGTAAGTTGATCCCGACCAAGGCTGAGAACCCAATATATCAAGTATCTTCACGTCCCAAGCCAGTGGATAGAACCCATAGGGTTTGGATTCCACGTTATTCCAAAATATCGCTTCCTGCCCCTTGCCTGAAGTCCATGTCGTCTTGCAGGCCATGGTGCATGTTTGGCACGCAATACACTTGTTCAGATCAAAGAACATGGTAATTTGCTGCTTTGGCCTGTTGCCTTCATAGGGGTATTCCATATCCCTGCCTAGCTGCCAGTTTTTAACTGTTGCCATTATGAGTTCCCTTTTTTAAACACCATTTTGAAGTTAGGCCCATCGCCCTGATTCAAAAAGACGGGCCGCACGTCTTACTCAGCCGACAAACCCGCCCTTGAGGTACCTCTTCATTGCCTCATTTTCATAGGTTGGCCGCCAGCCAAGCGCAGCGACTCTCCACAGTCCGCCATCGGTGCCACCCTTTTCGCACAACGAAACCTTCACATAGGACTCCTTGGGGGCGCCATTCGCACAATGAACGTCCGCCTCCATTCCCTTGACGATTTCCTGACCGATTTGCGACTTGTGAGTCATGCTGTCAGTCATCAGTGTCGGCGTAAGCCAAGCCCTCGTACAACTCTGATGGCTTCCGGTTCTCATCATTGCCTGATAGTTGGTTCTCGGGTTCTTGGCCAGCCCATCGGCCCTGGTCTTCTGCCCTTCCACGGAACCGTACGTCGCACCGTACGCATTGAAGTACATCCTGACGGTACCGGGGGAGATGCCGCCGTAGTATCTTGCCCTGACCTTGAGCCTGCTAAGTTCGTAATCCGGCGTTCCTTCTTTCCAGCCCCGGTAAGGCCTGTCTCCCGGATCAGCATCCACCCACATGTAGTCACCCTCGTCGATGCCATACTTCTTGGCGTCTATCGGATTGATATCGGCAAAACCTTCGCCGGTCGATGGCTTTCTCTTGTCATGGCGGTAGATATCGCCGAATGGTCCCCACCACAGTGACATCAGGTCGGTGTCGATCGGCGTGGTATGAGCACCGTGCCGATACTTGGGAGTATTGAAACAAAGGTTATAACCATTAGGCTTGAGCGGGTGCTCTGTCTTCATCAGTTCCGCCGTGGTCAATACAACGTTTCTTCCCTGCCTGTTTTCGGCAATCATCAGGCTGTTGCCATTGGTTTCCAGTCCGTAGCTCTCGGGCGAAGCCATGAGAGCAAATGCGCGCGACTTGCCGATGATGGCATTCGGCTCAAACCGGGTCGAATCGACAGGCTCGCGATATACCGGAAGGTTTTCACCGGCCTCTATGAGCCTGGCATCGTCCTTGTAGAACTCCAGCCTTCCGGTCTTCGTGGCATATGGCTTGCCTTCTTTCGCCTGCTCCCAGCCGCTGACCCTTGGATAGGTGCGGTTCATCATCAGCGTAGGAATACCCTTCTTGGCTTTTTCCCTCACCTCCGCCACGTTGTATCCCCTTGCCGCTGCGCTGGCATTAAGAATACGCTGCAGGTAAACCTCTGTATCCTTGGATGGATCCGTTCCCGCAGGACCGACAAAATGATAGCAGTCGGCAAATCTCTCATCGCCGGTAATCTGAGCCAGAGCCTTAGATATTCCGGCGTACACCTCCATGTCGCCTCTGGTGTCGTGCACCCTTTTCATCGGCGTCACGGGTGAGACATACATGAACGAGTTGGTGCAGGATGCAGACATGTCGGTATGCTTGTTCTCCATCCAACTGTCAACGCCCCAGACGAAGTCTGAATATTCGCAGGAGCCGGTCCAGTTCCAGTCGCTATACATCACCATTTCCCATTTCGGCATGGTGTTGATTATCAGGTCGTAGCTCCATTTGGAATTGCCGATGGATGAGTTGGAGTTCGTGAACCATTGCGCTTTGGTCGGTGAAGGCATGTGGCCAGGGTCGGTAAGGCAACGGTTTCCGACCCTCAGTGGACGGTCACCGTAGTTGTAAAAGTGGGCGGATTCGTCATGGGCGTAGTGCTTGACTTTGGCCATGCCCACTTTGCGATCCGTCACATCATTCATTTGCGGCGTGGTCAGTTCCAGGTTGAACGGGTCTTCTATGAGGTATTGCCCTAAACCACCGTAGAGAGAAACACGATAGTTGCCCACGAAGTTGCCGAACATGCAACCACCTACATGCCCGATGTTGTCGGTCAGCGCACCAACCAGCAGAAGGGCGCGATCCTTCAGGGGCGAGTTGAAATAGTGGTTGCTACCGGCGCCGGTGGCGACGATAGTCTTTCTCGGGTTGGCCCCCATCAAGCGTGCGACATCCAGAATCGCTTCCTTCGGACATGCACAAAGCGCAGCCGTATTCTCTGGCGAAAACTCATCCAGATATTCCTTGATCAACTGGAATATGGGTATAACCTTGACCGTTTTCCCGTTGAGCAAGGTTACCGAGTGTTCTCCGGTAAGCGCTGGATTCACCCCTGCGCTAGCGTATTGCGCACCGCACTTATCCCGCGACAATGGGACAGCCTTATTCGCTTTCTTGTCCCATACCATTGCATCGCCCCACTCCTTGCGCAGGCTTTCCCTGACAATGTGAGTGTCTTGGAAAGCCACCGGCATCGGCAGGGGAGCCTCATCGCCGAGCATCTTGATATGGTGCGAGAGCACGGCTTGCTCGTAGCCCTCTATGACATCCGCCGCCTTCAGGTTGGTCCAGGTGTCTGTCCTGACCAGCAGAGGCATATCGGTATTGGCCAACAAATTTTTCTCGTCGTACAGTTTCTCGTTGATAAGCACATTGGCAAGGCCAAGCGTAAACGCGCAGTCAGTTCCCGGACGGATGATGATCACATCGTCTGCCTTGTTGGCGGTAGCATGGTAATCGATGGTAACGTCAACGACATGCGTACCCTTCATTCTGGCCTCGGTCAGCCAGTGTGCGCACGGCATCTTGGTGGCAAGCAGATTGGTGCCCAACAGCAGGATAAACTTTGCATGTTCCAAGGTGGCAAGATCGTAGTCCATGGTCTGGAAGCCAGAGGTCATCGGGGTTCCCGGCGCCAGATCGGTATGCCAGGTATAGCTGTCCAGGGCTTTCCCGCCCACAGCTTCATCCGGTCCCACCTTTCTGACATGCGCATCGAGCAGGGCCATCATATTCGCCATTCTCTTCACACCAAATATCCGTGTGATACCGAGCAGCGCCATACTGCCCCGGAATTTCAGGGTCTTGACACCTACGCCGTGCATGGAATGGATCACATCATGGTCGTAACCCTGCCTTTCCAGCAGCCTGGCACCGCTTTCACCGGAATAGGTTGTAGCGATATTAAGATATGCTTTTGCGGCCAGCGCATAAGCCTCGTCCCAAGGCAGCTTGATGAAGGGCTCCTTACCGCGTTGCAGATATTTCTGTTCCGGGAAGCCGTTTGGATCATTCCGTGGGAATCCTGCATCCACCCACTCCTTGAATCCCTTTCTTACCATTGCACCCTTGGGCCTTCTGTCAGAATAAACTCTCCTGGCCAACACCAGGCCCTTGTTGCAGCAACGCGGATCCCACCTGTGGCTGGCCTTATCCCCGCCCTGATCCTCGGCCTCACCGAACTTATACGATGGCGAGATGCGGACAACCACGTCATTCTTCACGTGTGCCTTAAGGAGGCAGTTGTGTGTGTCATTTGGCACACACAGAAAAATAAAATCACTGTCTGTCTGATACATATCCCTGTAGACTTTTTCCCAACCCCTGCTTGGATAGACCGCAAGAGGGTTGTCTACAGTAACAGGCGCCAGAAATGAGGAAACTGCAAAAGCTCTATTGCCCATTGCCAAGAGTCCAGCGGTAGCAGACAGCTTGAGAAAGCTGCGCCTGCCAAAATTATTCTTTAATTTATTCATGAGTACCCTCAAAAATATTAATGAAATTATTTATGCCTTTTGGCCTGTTGCAATAAAAACAAAAATCAACTGCCTGATATAACGCTATACGCATCGGTCGCCAAATCTGGACCGCCGCCCGCTGCTGCGCATGCAAATAACAAAATCATTTCACTTTGCTATCGGCTTTTGTAAAGAGCTGCAATGGTCAACGCAGGTAATGCGGTGTTATTGGTTAAAAACACAAGATTTTTCCGCGTGTCCGGTGCCTTGAAACTGATGTTGTTACGCTCGGCACCCCCGGAAGGCGGGCTGAAATTAAGAAGCGGTGACGCACACCTCATGGTGGTGATGTTCTGGTCAGCAGCGGGATGAGTCGGGCTTGCCCCGATGTCGTAGAACGAACTCACGTCGCCCGTGATGTTCTGGTCCGAAGTCCCAGCATAGATATCCGACCGCTTGGGCTGCGCCAGCCACTGTGCTAAGCGCTGCCGCCGACAATAATGATTTTTTCATTCGGGGACACCCCATAATGTGTTTGTTTAGGTACAGTCTAAAATCAAGTTATCGAATTAACCCTGCGACGCATTGAATGACGAACACCACTGTGAGATTTCATCAGCAATGCGGCCAGCATCACCAGCCCGTACTACATTGATTTTTAATGGCATTATCCAGTAATAACAAACAAAATAGCGGCACGGATCGTGTCTTGGTATTAAACGCGCAGCAGGGTAGAAATAACTTAATATGAATCAAGAATTTTCAAGCTGGCGGGAGTTAGAATTTCCCAGGCCGTCGGGATGGGGGTTCGATCACCGCTCCAAAATACGCATATCGCCACCCTGGTGGAGTGTCATTCTCGCTTCATGGTCGCCACTGACATGCGTATCCGCTTCTGCGATCCGCAAAGCCCGTACCAACGCGGCACTAGTGAGAACACAAATTGTCTGCTGCGTCAGTTCTTTCCGTAGGGCGCCGGTCTTTCAGGCAACCTCCAGCCTGATATGAATAAAATAGCCTTGCGAGAAACCCAGCGACGAGTCCGCACGGCGTTGTGGTTTCAGCTGCCAGCTTTACTTGAGGGCTACCGTGCCAGAAAAACTTATTCTCATGACACATGATCACCGGCTTAACAAGGTTCCGACGATTCCCTCCCCACTCGAATCGCCAGCGGGGATCGTCGCTGACACGCTTGCACGCCCTTTACAGGAATTGCGCATCTCACTCACGGATCGCTGCAACTTTCGTTGCGTGTATTGCATGCCTGATAAATCATTCGTTGAGAATCGTGTTTTTCTGCCGCGGACTTCGCTGCTGAGTTTTGAGGAAATCACCAGAATCGCACAAATTTTCGTTGCCCATGGCACCAAAAAAATCCATCTGACTGGTGGTGAACCACTACTGCGTAAACACATTGAAAATTTGATCGGGATGCTCGCGCAATTGAAAACACCCGATGGCCGTAATCTTGAGCTGACACTAACCACTAACGGATCTCTGCTCGCCAAAACAGCACAGTCCCTGAAAGATGCGGGATTGACTCGTGTTACGGTTTCGCTCGATTCGCTTGATGATGCAATTTTCAAGCAGATGAACGGTGTTGATTTTCCCGTATCGGATGTGCTGCACGGCTTGGATGTCGCCCATGCAGTCGGTTTCGGGCCGATCAAGGTGAACATGGTTGTCAAAAGTGGCATGAACGACCAGGAAATCGTACCCATGGCTCGGTACTTCAAGGGTTCCCCTTTCATCCTGCGGTTTATCGAATACATGGATGTAGGAGCTTCCATCAATTGGAAAATGAATGAAGTAATACCATCTTCCGAAGTGATACGACGCATTGCTGCCCACATGCCACTTGAAGAAATCGAACCAAACCACAAAAGCGAAACCGCGAAACGTTGGCGCTATCAAGATGGCAGCGGCGAAATCGGGGTCGTTTCGAGCGTTACCCAAGCCTTTTGCCATGCCTGCGATCGCGCCAGGCTATCATCCGAAGGCAAGCTCTACACATGCCTTTTTGCAACGGGCGGCCACGATCTGCGAGCACTGATGCGTGACGGCAGAACAGATCAAGAGATCTCCACGGTAGTCGCACACCTATGGCGGTCACGTTCAGATCGATATTCGGAGTTGCGAGGTGTGTCAAGAAAAGGCATGGGGCGAACAGATAAGAAGATTGAGATGTCTTATAT
>DAIDTL010000065.1 GCA_027457225.1 Ferrovaceae bacterium | reverse complement strand
GCTCATCACCGTCTGCTGGCGCGCAGCCGCAGTGGCATCTTCCGCCGCCAGTTTGGGATGCGCCCAGGGCAACGGTTCGCGCCGATCAAGAGGATCGGGTGGGGTGGGAAAGGGGGGGCGGCGGCGCGTCATCATTCCAGCCCCTGCAGCGCCAGTTGGGCAGCGCGCAACACGGCCTTGGACTTGTTAACCGTTTCCTGCCATTCGGACTCGGGCACCGAATCAGCCACGATGCCCCCTCCGACCTGTACTACCAGGGTCTTGTCTTTGACGACTGCGGTGCGAATGGCGATGGCCAGATCCATGTTGCCGTCAAAGCCCAGATAACCCACTGCACCACCATAAACACCGCGGCGGGTCGGTTCCAGTTCGTCAATAATTTCCATGGCACGCACCTTGGCTGCACCGCTCAGCGTCCCTGCAGGGAATGTGGCGCGCAGCACATCGAGCGGACCCATGCCCGGCTTAAGACACCCTTCAACATTGGAAACGATATGCATTACGTGGGAGTAACGTTCGATGACCATGCTTTCCGTCACCTTGACTGAGCCTGTCTCCGCAATCCGTCCCACATCGTTGCGCCCCAAATCCATCAACATGACATGCTCGGCAATTTCCTTGGGATCGGCCAGCAACTCGCGCGCCAATGCCTGGTCCTCCTCGGTTGTCTTGCCACGCGGCCGGGTCCCGGCAATCGGGCGCAGGGTAACCGTGTTGTCTTCCAGCCGTACCAGGATTTCGGGCGAGGCGCCCACGACCTGAAAATCATCAAAATGGTAATAGAACATGTAGGGTGACGGGTTGAGCTGGCGCAACGCGCGGTACAACGCCAGAGGCGGCGCATCAAACGCCTGGCAGATACGCCGGCTCAAGACTACCTGCATGATGTCGCCATCACGAATGTAGGCTTTGGCGCGCGCGACCATGGCCTGGTAGGCCGCCGGGTCCTGATCGGACACTGCCGGGGCCACCGGCTGTGGCGTAAGTTCGGGAAGGGACACGGGCTGTTTGAGTTGTTCGCGCAATGCGGCAAGACGCCCTCGCGCCCGGGCATAGCCTTGCGGATCGCTGGCATCGGCATAGACGATGAGATGCAGCTGCCCCGAAAGGTTGTCAATGACGGCAAGTTCGGTGGTGAGCAACAACAGGATGTCCGGTGTGCCGGTGTCATCGGTTTTCCATCCGGCAGCAAGACGCGGCTCGATATAGCGCACGATGTCGTAGCCAAAATAACCCGCGAACCCGCCGCAAAATCGCGGTAGTCCCGTCAAGGGAGCCGCCTTGAAACGCTTGGTGTAATGCTCGATAAAGGTCAGCGGATCTCCAACCTCAAACAATTCTGTGGGGGTGCCCTCGGTTTCTACAGCCACCTGGTAGCGGGTCACGCGCAACCGGGTCACGGCAGGCAGCCCCACGAAAGAATAGCGCCCGAAACGCTCACCGCCCTGCACTGATTCCAGCAGATAGGAATAAGGACGATTGGCCAGCTTGGTGTAAACCGACAACGGGGTGTCAAGATCCGCGAGGGTGGTCAGTACGACGGGTATCTGGTTATAGCCGGCCCTCGCGAGGTCCTGAAATTCGGCTTCTGTCATCGCGCCAGCTCGGCGCGCATGGCGGCGATGGTTGCGCGATAATCCTGGGCATTGAAAATGGCCGAGCCCGCCACGAAAGTATCAGCTCCGGCTTTTGCAACGGCATGAATGTTATCCACTTTGACGCCACCGTCCACTTCCAGCCAGATGTCGCGTCCACTTGCCGCAATGCGCCGACGTGCCTCGCGCAACTTGTCGAGGGCTGAAGGAATAAAGGATTGCCCTCCAAAGCCTGGGTTGACCGACATGATCAGGATGAGATCGAGCTTGTCCATGACATGGTCGAGATAGTTAAGCGGCGTGGCGGGGTTGAACACCAGCCCGGCCTTGCACCCCTGCTCGCGAATCAACTGGAGGGTGCGGTCCACATGCTCGGAAGCTTCAGGGTGGAAGCTGATGATGTCTGCACCGGCCTTGGCAAAATCCGGAATGATGCGGTCCACCGGCTTGACCATCAAGTGCACATCGATGGGCGCCTGGGTATGGGGCCGGATGGCTGAACACACCAGGGGTCCAATGGTCAGATTGGGCACATAGTGGTTATCCATCACGTCAAAGTGGATGATGTCCGCTCCGGCAGCGATGACCGAGGAAACTTCCTCGCCCAGACGGGCAAAGTCGGCAGAAAGAATACTGGGTGCAATGCGGAATGTCATGACAACGAATGCTCCAGAAAAAATTGGTCACAATTCAGAGAACCATTCTAGCAGAGTGTCTGAGGCTTCTTGTTGAAAAGGAGCGGCGTTTAGTGTGCAATGGCGGGATGCGTCTGCTTCCTATCGCTCTATGTGTTTTGTTGCTATCCGGCTGTGCCGGACCGCAGCCCGCAGCATTACCCCCCGTTCCCGCCAGTCTGGCAGAACCCCTGCCTGGGCCGCTGCCGAGCGAAGCTGAAACCAACCCCGAAGATCTGCCTCCCGTCACCTGTCCTGCCGACGCGCCTTTGGCAGGCGCTGCCGCGGCCCCGGGCACAGCGATGCCAGCGCTCCCGCGCGGAAAATTGGTGGCCGCAAAATTTTCCGGGTTGCCCCATTGGACGCGCAGTTTTGATACCGGGACCTGGACGGCCTTTCTGGAAAGTTGCACGGTGCTCAGCAAACAGGCCCCCTGGAGTGCCATCTGCGCTGACGCTGCGCGCGTTCCGTTGCACCCTGGTCATGCCGCCCTCCGGTCGTTTTTCGAAACGCATTTCGACCCCTGGCTGGTGGTCAATGGCGACGGTTCCAATACGGGGCTGGTCACCGGGTATTACGAACCTTTGCTCCATGGCAGCCCGGTCCACACCCCGCAGTATCACTACGCCCTTTACGCGCCTCCCAGTGATCTGCTGACGGTGGAACTGGGCGAGCTCTTTCCGGAACTCAAAGGCCGACGCGTGCGCGGGCGCCTGCAGGGAAATCGGGTGGTGCCCTATCTCACCCGTGCCGAAATTGAAGTGGAAGATGCGCCCTTGATGGGACAGGAACTGGCTTGGGTAGACAATCCTGTGGACCTGTTTTTTCTGCAGATTCAGGGCTCCGGGCGCATCGTCTTCAATGATGGTTCCCAGATGCGGGTGGGCTACGCGGACCAGAACGGGCATCCGTTCCGGTCCGTTGGCCGGTTGCTGATTCAGCGCGGTGAGCTCCCCCCCTGTCAGGTCACCTTGCAAGGAATCAAGGCGTGGGCCGTGGCGCATCCTGATCAGGTGACCGAACTGCTGGATGCCAACCACAGTTACGTGTTCTTCCGCCAGTTGCCCGACAACTTACCGGGGCCGCTGGGTGCGCTGGGGGTTCCCCTCACCTCGGGAGCTAGCATCGCTGTGGATCCCCGGGTGATCCCCCTGGGCGCTCCAGTCTTTCTTGACACCACCCAGCCCAACAGCAAGGTGCCCCTGCGTCGCCTGGTCATGGCTCAAGACACGGGGGGTGCCATCAATGGTGCCGTCCGGGCCGACTTGTTCTGGGGCTATGGCAATGGCACGGAGCAGAAAGCAGGATCCATGAAACAGGCTGGTCGCATGTGGTTGCTGTATCCGCGGGGGTTGACCCCTCCCGAACCCCGTTAGCCACCCCCATCCGGTTATAATGCACGGTTAC
This sequence comes from Ferrovaceae bacterium, assembly GCA_027457225.1. Taxonomy (GTDB): domain Bacteria; phylum Pseudomonadota; class Gammaproteobacteria; order Burkholderiales; family Ferrovaceae; genus JAJZRV01. The sequence continues at coordinate 2,977 of DAIDTL010000065.1, read as the reverse complement.
TGTTTTGAATCCGGACGAGCTTTTGGCTGGTTCCTCGTCTCATCAACTGCACGCCTTCGGCCTCAATCATGAGACCGCTCCTGTAGCCGTGCGCGAAAAAATCGCCTTTCCCCAAGAGGATCTCATCCCGGCATTGGCCGATCTGATCCGTCTGCCGACAGTGGATGAGGCAGTCATTCTGTCCACCTGCAACCGCACTGAAATCTATTGCAAGACCAGCCACCCCGACTCGGTAGCCGAATGGCTGTCCAGTCATCACGGTCTCACGGGGCTGGACATTACCCAGTATCTGTACCGCCTGGATGGCAGTGCCGCGGCCCATCACGCTTTTCGCGTCGCGTCCGGGCTGGACTCCATGGTGCTGGGCGAACCCCAGATTCTGGGGCAGGTCAAGCAAGCGGTGCGTTCGGCTGATGAAGCCGGCACCCTGGGACCGCTCCTCAACAAACTGTTCCAGCATACCTTTTCCGTCGCCAAGGCAGTGCGTAGCCAGACCGCCATCGGTGAGCGTTCCGTATCGCTGGCGGCGGCCGCCCTCAAGCTCGCCTCCAGCGTGCTGGGGGCCATAGAAGAGCAACACGTGCTGTTCATCGGGGCGGGAGAGATGGTCGAGCTGGTGGCTGCCCACTTTATGGCGCGTCATCCGCGCTCCATCACGGTGGCCAACCGCACCCTCGAACGCGGACGCGTTCTTGCGGATCGCCTGGGCGGAAGCAGTATCACCTTGTCCGAACTGCCCTCCGAACTGCACCGCCATGACATCATCATTTCTTCCACGGCAAGCCACTTGCCGTTGATTGGCAAAGGCATGGTGGAACGCGCCATCAAGGCGCGCAAACATCGCCCCATGGTGATGATCGACCTGGCCGTGCCGCGCGATATCGAACCTGAGGTCGGTACGCTGGACGATGCATTCTTATATACAGTGGACGATCTGGGCAACATTACCCAGGAAAACCGGGAGTCGCGCCAGTCCGCCGTGCAGCAGGCCGAAATCATCATTACAGCGCGCGTCACCGACTTCGTGGAATGGATTCACACGCGCGATGTGGTCCCCACGATTCGTCTGTTGCGCAGCCATGGCGAACGCTACCGCCAAATCGAACTGGAGCGCGCGCGTCGGGCCCTGGCGCGCGGAGACGATCCCGCCCAAGTGCTGGAATTGCTGTCCAATGGACTGATGAACAAATTCCTGCATCACCCCACACAAACACTCAGCCAATCGACAGGCCTGACGCAGCAGCAGTTAGTGGATGCGTTGCACCGCCTGTTTATCCGCGAAGAAGAATAATTCCCCACTGCGATGAAAGATTCCCTCGTTAAATGCCTCGCAACACTCGATTTGCGCCTGTCCGAACTGGATGCGCTGTTGTCGGACCCCGGCCTCACCCGCGACATGGACCAGTATCGCAGGCTGACCAAGGAACATGCCGACATCGCACCCGTAGTGACCTTGTTTCACCAGCATCAACAAGCCCAATCCGATCTTGCAACGGCTCAGGACATGGCTGCCGATCCCGCCCTGCGTGATTTTGCCGAAGAGGAGTTGAAATCAGCCAAGGGACGCCTTGAAACCATTGAGGGCGACCTGCAACGGGCCCTGCTGCCCAAGGACCCTAACGACGACCGCAATACTTTTGTGGAAATTCGTGCCGGGACAGGCGGAGATGAATCCGCACTGTTTGCCGGTAGCCTGTTCCGGATGTATGCCCGCTTTGCCGAACGCAACCGTTGGCAAACCGAGATCCTCTCTCACAGTGAAGGGGAGATGGGCGGCTACAAGGAAATCATTTTCAGAATCGAGGGGCATGGCGCCTATTCGCGACTTAAGTTCGAGTCGGGTGGCCATCGCGTGCAACGGGTCCCTGAAACGGAAACCCAGGGGCGCATTCACACGTCAGCCTGCACCGTGGCCGTGATGCCGGAACCCGACGACGTCAGTGACGTGATCATCAATCCGTCAGAAATCCGCATTGACACCTTTCGTGCCAGCGGTGCGGGAGGGCAGCACATCAACAAGACCGACTCGGCAGTGCGGATTACCCATCTGCCCACCGGCATCGTGGTGGAATGTCAGGATGGCCGCAGCCAGCACAAGAACAAGGCTCAGGCCCTATCGGTGTTGGTGGCGCGCATTCGCGACAAGCAGATGCGGGAACAACAGGCCCAGGAAGCTGCCACCCGCAAATCGCTGATCGGCAGTGGCGACCGTTCGGAGCGTATCCGCACCTACAACTTTCCCCAAGGGCGCATCACCGACCACCGCATCAACCTGACCCTCTACAAGATGGATGCCATCATGGATGGCGACCTGTTTGAACTGACCGACACCCTGATGGCGGAACATCAGGCGGAACAACTGGCCCAGCTGGGCGAACAGGTTGGATGACCTCGTCGTGAACGTTGCCACCGCCTTGCAAGGCGACCCCGGCACACGCCTGGAACGTCGCTTGTTGCTGGAAGCCGCCACCCGCCAAAATCACGCCTGGTTGCTCAGCCGCCCCGAGTACCGCCTGAGCCCCGCAGAAGCGGCCTCCTATCATCAATTGCTGACCCGCCGCGCAGCGGGAGAACCCATCGCCTATCTGCTGGGACGGCACCCATTCTTTGGCCTGGAACTCGCCGTTACCCCCGCCGTGCTGATTCCTCGCCCGGAAACCGACGGGTTGGTGGCGTGGGCGCTGGAACAGCTGACCCCGGACAATCTCCTCCCGGTTCTTGATCTGGGTACCGGCAGCGGCGCCATTGCGATCGCCTTGCACGTGCAACGCCCGAAGCTTTCAATCACGGCAGTGGATGTTTCGGCACCCGCCATGGCATTGGCGCGCGCCAATGCCGCACGCTGGCAAGCCACCCTGGCGGGGCCGCCCATCACGTTTGTGCAAAGCCACTGGTTTGAAAATCTGGGGATGCAACGTTTTGGTCTGATCCTCGCCAATCCGCCTTATGTGGCAGAGGGTGATCCGCACCTTAAAGA
>DAIDTL010000064.1 GCA_027457225.1 Ferrovaceae bacterium | reverse complement strand
GTCTTATGACACCAAATACGAATTCCTCCAGGCACGCGGTGCAGGAAATGCCGATGGCGGGCAATCAACCCCCAACGGCCGGGTTCATGTCACTCTGCAGCCAAAAAATGATAAAACGAAGCCTGGTTCTCCATTGCCTTCGCAGACCTTAAAACGCGATCCGGAAGTTGCACCATGAGCCTGTTGCGAGCAGAGCATCTGGTCAAACGCTACCGCTCTCGAATCGTTGTCAAAGACGTTTCAATCTCCGTCGAAAACGGAGAGGTGGTGGGGTTACTTGGCCCCAATGGCGCCGGAAAAACCACCTGTTTCTATATGATGGTTGGCTTGATTCCACTGGATGGTGGCGATATTTATTTGGATGCGACCCGACTCAGCCTGTTGCCCATTCATCGCAGGTCCCAGCTCGGGCTGTCCTACCTGCCCCAGGAAGCCTCAATTTTTAGGCGCATGACCGTCGGAGAAAATATCCGCTCCGTTTTGGAACTGCGGGATCTTTCCGAACAGGACTCCCTGCAGGAACTTGACCAGCTACTGGAAGAGCTTCACATTGCCCACCTCCGCAACAATCCCGCAATCAGCCTCTCCGGGGGTGAACGCCGTCGTGTGGAAATCGCCCGCGCCCTGGCAACCAAACCGCGCTTCATTCTGCTGGATGAGCCTTTTGCCGGCGTCGATCCGATCGCGGTCATGGATATTCAGCAAATCATCCGCTTCCTCAAACAACGTGGCATCGGGGTCCTGATTACTGACCATAACGTGCGCGAGACTCTTGGCATCTGCGATCGCGCCTACATCATCAACCAGGGGTCCGTCCTGGCCGCTGGTCACCCCGACGAAATCATCTATAATGAAAGCGTCAGGAAGGTGTACTTGGGTGAACATTTCAAGCTTTGAGCCATGAAGGTCAACCTACAGCTCAAACATTCGCAGCATCTGGTGCTTACACCACAATTGCAGCAGTCCATTCGCTTGCTGCAACTTTCCACAATGGAGCTCGATCAGGAACTGGAAAAATTCCTGATGCAAAACCCCTTGCTGGAACGCGAAGAACCGGATGCAGAGCCACAAATGTTCCAGCCCTTGCAGGTCGCTCCCGACAACACGGACAGTTCAGGTTCAGAGCCCTCCAGCGATTGGAATTCATCTGAAACCTGGAGTCCGGAGGACTTGCTGGGCGGAACCTGGCACGATAACGAAGATGAGCCCGAGTCCTTGCAACAGGCCAGCAACCTGCTCACATTGGTAGACCATCTGTCCGCCCAACTGCGTCTCATGACGCTTAACGAACGCGACCATCAGCTGATTTCCCTGATGCTTTCCCATCTGGATGAGGCGGGATACCTGCAACTTTCCCTGGATCAGATGCTGGCCTTATGCCCAGAATCCCTGGACGTTGAACCAGAGGAACTCCAGGTTACCTTACGCCTGTTGCAGTCCCTGGATCCGGCAGGGGTGGGAGCGTGCAATTTGTCAGAGTGTCTTGCGTTACAGCTCCAGGCGGTACCGGAATCCACTGAAGGACGGGCCGCTGCCCTGACAATAGTCAGGCATCATTTGCCTCTTCTGGCAGGGCGCGATTTTCCCCGTCTAAAAAAAGCGCTGGGTATCAACGATACGACACTACGCCAGGCGCGCAAGCTGATCACCCAGCTCAATCCCAAACCCGGTTCGGCTTTTGTACAGGCGGAAACCCGTTACGTGGCCCCCGATGTCATCGTCAGAAAAATCAAAGGCAAATGGGGCGTCAGTCTTAACCGGGAGGCGATGCCCAGATTGCGCGTCAATGCCCTGTATGCCAACCTCATGAAAGGCGGGCGCGATCCAGGCGGACAATTATCCAGCCAACTTCAGGAAGCTCGCTGGTTGATCAAAAATGTCCAGCAACGATTCGACACCATTCTGCGTGTTTCACAGGCGATTGTTGAACGTCAGCAAAATTTCCTTGAACATGGTGAAGTCGCCATGCGTCCCCTGGTGCTAAGGGAAATTGCTGATATTCTTGGCCTGCACGAATCCACGATTTCCAGGGTCACAACACAAAAATACATGCTGACTCCACGCGGACTTTTCGAACTGAAATATTTTTTCAGCAGCCATGTCAGTACGGAAGCAGGTGGCGCTGCTTCCTCCACTGCGATCAGAGCGCTCATCAAACAACTGATCAGTGCCGAAGATCATAGGAACCCGCTGTCTGACAACCGGATTTCGGATATTCTGGCTAATCAGGGCCTCGTGGTAGCACGACGCACTGTGGCCAAATACCGCGAGGCAATGCAAATCCATCCGGCCAGTCAGCGAAAAACGTTGTAACTCACTGAGGGAGCACAAAATGAATGTCATAGTTACCGGACAACACGTCGAAATTACCCCAGCCATCCGGGATTATGTTGTAGACAAGATGGAGCGCGTCAAGCGGCATTTTGAACATCCCATCGATGTGAGTGTGATTCTCACGGTTGAGAAACTCAACCAGCACGTGGAAGCCAATGTGCATGTCAATGGTCGTGATCTGTTTGTGGAAGCTTCCAACTCGGACATGTACGCAGCCATTGACGAACTGGTCCACACGCTCGATCGCCAGATCATTCGGCACAAAGAAAAACAACACGATCAACGCAATGGCCTACCCATCAAGCATCTGGCTGGTGACTGATTCGGTTCGCGCCCATGGTCTCCATTAAACAACTGCTTGATCCCGGCCACGTTGTCCTGGATCTTGATGTCAGCAGCAAGAAGCGCTTGTTCGAACAGATCGGGATACTTTTTGAAAATCACAATCAGATTTCCAGAAGCCAGATCTTCGATGCCTTGTTCAATCGTGAGAAACTGGGTTCCACAGGGCTCGGCCATGGCTTCGCCCTCCCACACGGACGTCTGAAGGGACTTCGGGAGGCCATTTGTGCCTTCATCAGAATTTCCGGTGACATCCCTTTTGATTCTCCGGACGGGCAGAATGTCAAAATGGCCTTTGCCTTGCTGGTGCCCGAACATGCCAATGAACAGCACTTGAAATTACTGAGTGAAATCGCAGAAATGTTCAACGATTCCGAATTGCGTCAAGCGCTGCTCGCGGCGACCGACGCGCCACAAGCCTGGCACATCCTGAACGAATGGAATCCCAATGCCCGACGTCAGCGTTCAACGACTGTTTAACGAGAACCGCGAAAAGCTCAACCTCGTCTGGTTGGCAGGACGCCATGGGTGCCAGCGGTCCGCCCCGGTGGGCAGCTTGACGGATCCGCGCGCGGGCCTCATCGCGCACCTTAATCTGACCCACCCGCACCGGTTCCAGGTACTCGGGCATATGGAAATCACCTATCTTCTGGGCCTGGATGGCACTGCACTGCAACGGGCATTCGATAATATTTTTTCAGAAGACCTGATCACGATCATCATCTCGGACGGCAGCCTGCTACCCGCTGCGTTGGGCGTAGCAGCTGAGGCTCATGGCGTCCCAATCATTGGCTCACCCCTGCCCAGTGCCACTGTTATCAACTTGTTGCGGCACTATCTCAGCCAGGAATTGGCTGAGGAAATTACCTTGCACGGCGTATTCATGGTAATTCTGGAGGTAGGGGTACTGATCACGGGAGACTCTGCTGTCGGAAAAAGCGAATTGGCACTGGAACTGATCACCCGCGGCCATGGGCTAGTGGCTGACGATGTTGTGGAGATTTATCGAATCGGACCGGAAACATTGCAAGGCCGATGCCCTCCCCTGTTACGCGACTTTCTGGAAGTGCGTGGTCTGGGTTTGATCAACATTCGTTCGATTTTTGGTGAAACTGCAGTACGGCCCCGTAAAAACCTGAAGCTGATCGTGCACCTGGAACGCCTTCCCGAAGGCGACCTGTCTGCGTTGGATAGGTTGCCTGGCAACAATAAAACACAGAACATTCTGGGCTTGGAAGTACCGCGCTATGTGCTTCCTGTCGCTGTGGGTCGCAATCTGGCGGTATTGGTGGAGGCCGCCACACGCAACTTTATCCTTTCACAACGTGGCATCGACAGCACTGAACAGTTCATACGACGTCAGGAAGAATTCATGGCCGAAGAGCAACTCTTGCCCGACCCGGAATCCCATGATTGAAACAGCCTCTCCTTCTGCACCGGCTCCTTCCCAGATTGTTCTAATTAGCGGTCTTTCCGGCTCGGGCAAGACCGTTGCACTGCGCGTACTGGAAGATGCGGGCTATTTTGCCATGGATAACCTGCCCCTCATGTTTGTGACAGCCGTCATCGAAGGATTGGTTGAACGCGGCGAACATCGCATTGCCTTGACTCTCGATGCAAGGGGTGGAGAAACTGTCAAACAGCTGCCGGACACCCTGTCTTCGCTGCGCGGGAAAGGGTTGGATGTACGATTGTTGTTTCTAGACGCCAGCGAGCAGGAACTGGTTCGTCGCTTTTCCGAAACCCGGCGTCCCCACCCCCTTGCAAATGGACAGCTCTCCATCGCCGAATGCATCAGCGCTGAGCGCGCCCTTCTGGAAGCGGCTGCAGGCATTGCCCATCGCATTGATACCACCAATATATCACCCAATACCCTGCGTACCTGGGTGCGCGATTTTGTTCAGCTCGATTCCTCGCGCCTAACCTTGTTTCTCGAGTCCTTTGGTTTCAAGCACGGCATCCCACTCGATGCGGATTTTGTATTTGATGTGCGTTGCATTCCCAACCCCTTCTATGACCCCAAGCTTCGTCCTTTGACAGGGAAGGATCCTGAAATCATTCGTTTTCTCGAAAGCATTCCCATGACCCGTCGCATGTTCGAGGATATTCAACAATTTATCAGTCGCTGGGCCCCTGATTTCATTCGCGACAACCGCACAGCACTGACCATTGCCATTGGCTGTACCGGAGGGCAGCATCGTTCCGTCTATCTGGCCGAATCTTTGGCCCGTTCACTCCGATCCGAATACGCTGTTCGTATCATCCATCGTGAGTTGGGAGAGTAGTTTAAAGATTTTGCGCACCGGCGTTGGAATGGCTGCTGCTGCGACATCTGCCTGATTCAGCCACAAATGGCCACCACTGTCTGTCAGCGCCTTGCGTTTGCCGACCGCAAGGCAGACGGGATGAATGATCAACCGATAATGTGTGAAAGTATGGCGAAACGGGGGCAACGTCGATACAGGCCATGCATTCAATCCCCAACACACTCTGAGACGTTCCACGGGATCGTCTTCCAGGGCAATTTCCGGGAAACTCCAGAGCCCGCCCCAGATTCCCCTACGGGGCCGTTTTTCCAGCAACCAATGCTCTCCTTGTCGGACCAGCAACATTCGGGTGGTTCGTTCCGGAATGACGCGAGCGGCTTTAGGTGTGGGAAAACTTGGCACGGTTTGGGTCAGATAGGCCTTGCAAATCGTCTGTAAAGGGCAGTCGCCGCAACGAGGCTGGCGCCGGGTACATAGGGTGGCCCCAATATCCATCAGCCCTTGTGTATAGGCTTCGATATGCTCCCCGGGAAGCAGGTTTTCTGCAAGGGCCCACAAACCCTTCTCCACTGACGCATGCCCCGGATAACCCGGAACCGCAAATGCACGCGTTAACACACGTCGGACATTCCCATCCAGGATAGCGTGGCTATGCCCATAAGCGAATGCGGCAATGGCTGCCGCAGTGGAACGGCCCACGCCGGGAAGCGTCATGAGGCCTGCAACATCTTGCGGAAACCTGGCTCCCGGGCACTCTGCCACCATTCGCGCAGCACGGTACAGGTTGCGTGCCCGGGCGTAATAGCCCAATCCAGACCAGTACACCAGCACCGCCTCTTCATCCGCCGCAGCGAGTGTCATAACATCAGGGAAACGCGCCAAAAAACGTTGGTAATAGGGAATCGCCGTAGCGACCTGGGTTTGCTGGAGCATGATTTCCGACACCCAGATCCGATACGCGTCCCGGGTACCTTGCCAGGGCAGATCGTGACGGCCATGTTGCCGTTGCCAATCCACAATCCGTGAAGAAAAATCAGACAACGCAGCGACCGATGTGCGTTGGAGCGGGTGAAGGGAATCGAACCCTCGTCTTAAGCTTGGGAAGCTTCTGCTCTGCCATTGAGCTACACCCGCAGAAAGCGGCTATTCTACGCCAATTTGGAAACAGTCCTCAATGAGACGCAGCGCACCCATGCTAGAATAGTCGGCACTAAGGACATCCGAACCTCGTGATACAAGTTACCATCAACGGTCAAGATCGCCGTTTCGAAACTGCTCCCACAGTCACTCAATTGATTTCCCATCTTGAGTTGACGCAACGTCGTATTGCCGTGGAAAGAAATGGTGAGATCGTTCCCCGAAGCCGCTTTAACGAAACCATCCTGTCTACAGGGGACCACCTCGAAATCGTGGTTGCTGTCGGCGGTGGTTGATTTTTGAAGATCTTTCACCATGAACCACGACCCCTTTGTCATCGCTGGAAAAACCATTCGCTCGCGCTTGCTGGTAGGCACTGGCAAATATACCGACTTCGATCAAACCCAAAAAGCCATCGAAGCCAGTGGCGCAGAAATCGTCACTATAGCCATCCGTCGCACCAACATTGGCCAAAATCCCAATGAGCCGAATTTGCTGGATGTCGTCCCGCCTTCCCGCTATACCCTGCTCCCCAATACCGCAGGATGCTATACCGCACAAGATGCGGTGCGTACCTTGCGCCTTGCG
>DAIDTL010000063.1 GCA_027457225.1 Ferrovaceae bacterium | reverse complement strand
ACATAATATACCGGGTTGTCATTACTTTCCGATTTAGCAAGATCCAGGTCAAAATCGAGATGTTGATCGGACTTACGTAACACATAAAAGAAGCGGGCGGCATCCCGGCCGACTTCAGTGCGCAGCTCGCGCAAAGTAACAAATTGACCTTTGCGGGTGGACATCTGCACTTTTTCACCGTGACGGTAAAGGCTCACAAACTGGACCAGCGGGACATGGATGCGCTTGGCATCAAGCCCCAGTGCGGTCAGTGCCGCCATGACGCGCGGGATGTAGCCGTGATGATCGGCACCCCATACGTCCACAATGACATCAAAGCCACGGGCAAATTTATTTGCATGGTAGGCAATATCTGAAGCAAAGTAGGTAAATATGCCGTTTTCCCTCTGTACCACGCGATCCTTTTCGTCCCCGAAGGCAGTAGAGCGAAACCATTGGGCGCCGTCCTGGACATAAAGGTGGCCACCCGCAGCCAATTGTTCCACAACCTTGGCTACTGAACCGTCATCGTAAAGAGACTGTTCGGAAAACCATTCGTCAAACACCACACCGAACGCTTCCAGATCTTCCCGACAATCAACCAGCTGCTCTCCCAGTGCCAATTGATGCACGATTCGGTAATCGTCGCCCAGCAGGGATTTGGCATTGGCAATCAGGACATCCATATGAGCTTCGATTTGTGCCTCTGCCAGCACGTCATCGTGTTGGTTCATGGCGAAACCTGGAGAACCTTGCAGTACAGCCTGATCCGTCCGTACCAGACGAGCGCCCTCGGCACTGCGCAGATGATTGGCCATCTCAGTGACGTAGTCTCCTTGATAGCCATTGGATGGGAAGGCAATCAGCGATCCGAAGCCCGCCAGGTAGCGCAGCCAGGTTGACACAGTCAGGATATCCATCTGGCGTCCAGCATCGTTGACATAGTATTCGCGCTGGACCCGATACCCCGCCTTTTCCAGAATATTGGCTAACGAGGCCCCAAAGGAAGCGCCACGTCCATGGCCAACATGCAGGGGACCCGTCGGATTGCTCGATACGAATTCCACTTGGATACGACGCTGATGACCCAAGTTGATCTCGCCCCACCGGCCGTTTGAGTTCAACACTTCAGAGACCACGGATTGCTTGGCTGCAAGGGTAAGGAAGATATTGATGAACCCGGGACCGGCCACATCAATTTTTTCAATGAATTTCGAAGGGGGTAGCGCATCGATCAATGCTTTCGCCAGCTCGCGCGGAGGGCGATGTGTGGTTTTGGCCAGCTGTAGTGCCAAAGTGCAGGCAAATTCACCATGATCTGCCTGGCGCGGGCGTTCTAAAACAATGGTGGGTTCGCTTTCCGGCGAAACTGTCCGGACCGCCTTCCTAAACAAGGCAATGATGCTCGCGTGCAGCGTAAGGGGTTGGGATTCGATCATCGAAGTCATCTTTATCAATGGGCCATTATAAATGGCTTGGCGGCCGCGTTCATAATTCCAGCGGATCCACATCGAGAACCCAGCTGACTCGAGATCGCGCGATTGTAAACAATTGTGCTTGCCACGCCGTCAGAAAAGTCTGCAGGCGGCTGCGGTTATTGCATTGTGCCAACAATTGCAGGCGGGTTTTGCCGGCCAACCGAGCCATCGGGGCGGGAACCGGGTCGTAAATTTCGATGCCCTTTGCAATGGGTTTTGCCAATTGCAACGCTTCCACCATGAAAGATTCGACGAGGCTGGCTTTTTCAGCGCTGGCACGCAGAATAGCCTGATATACGAAGGGGGGGAAACCTGCCAGGCGTCTTTGCTCCAGTTCGCGTTGCGCAAAATCCTCATAATCATGTTGCAGCAAAGCCATGAACAAGGGATGTTGGGGAAAGTCGGTCTGGATCATGACTTCACCAGGACGGTCTGCGCGCCCTGCGCGACCAGCCACCTGGATCAGTTGCGAAAACAGGCGTTCGCCGCCACGAAAATCGTTGCTGAACAATGCCCCATCGACATTCAGGGCGACCACCAAAGTGATTTTGGGAAAATCATGGCCTTTGACTAAAACCTGTGTGCCGACGAGGATATCCACCTGTCCTGTCTGGATCGCTGCTGCGGTTTCAGTCCAGGCATCCTGCCGCGACAGGGTGTCGCTATCAATGCGCAGAATTCGCGCTGCGGGAAATTGTTCGCGTAGCTGTGTTTCGATTTTCTGCGTGCCGTCTCCGATGGACTCCAGGCGGGCGTTGCCACATTCAGGGCAGTGAAGAGGAATGGCGCACTGATCCCCGCAATGATGGCAGCGCAACTGGTGAGCTCGCAGATGAACCACCATCCTTGCGCTGCAGCGTGTGCAACTGCAGACCCAACCACACTGACTGCACAGAAGTGTAGGTGCATAGCCGCGCCGGTTGATGAAGACCAGACTTTGCTCTGACCGATCCAGGCGTTGCTGCAGCGCTTGCAATACGGTTTTTGAGATCGTTTGGGGAGAGGGCCTGTGCGAGGGTTGCACCAGATGGATAAGCGGTAGACGGGCGCCGGGTTGTGCCCTTTGCGATAATTTGAGCAGTTGATAGCGACCGGACCGAGCATTCCACCAGGATTCGATTGCAGGAGTTGCCGACCCCAGGATGATCGGGATTTGCAGCATTTGGGCCCGGACAACGGCGAGATCGCGCGCAGAGTACCGCAACCCTTCCTGCTGCTTGTATGAAGCGTCATGCTCCTCGTCCACCACGATCAGTCCCAAATGCGGTATGGGGCAAAAGACTGCCAGCCGCGTTCCCAGTATGACGGAGGCTTCGCCGCGCTGCGCCTTGAGCCAGCGGGCGACACGTTCCTTTTCTCCCAGATTGCTGTGCAGACTGATCAAGGGCACTGTGGGCAAACGCTGACGGAAACGCAATTCAAGTTGTGGCGTCAGATTGATCTCAGGAGTCAACACCAGGACCTGCATGTCCTGTTGCACGACGCGCTGGATTGCATTGAGGTACACCTCTGTTTTGCCACTCCCGGTAATGCCATGAAGTAAAAAGGTTTGAAAACCGGAAGGGCACGCATGGATCGCCTTGGCCGCGGTGGTTTGATCCGGGGTCAGCGGGGGAAAGGGGACGGCTTCCGGAGTGACAATTTTTGTCTGTCGTTTTGGGGGTGTCCAGCCCGAAATTCTGCGTAATCCAGGCGGAAGTGCGTTCAAAATGACCGGGCCCAGCGGATGATGGTAGTACTCGCTACAAAAATGCAGAAAACTCAGATCACTCTCTTAAAGTGCGGGCACATCCTGCCACAGGGCCTTGATCGGCTTGATCTGTTCAGGAGTACAGTCAGCATCGGTTTTGATCGCTGAAATGATCCCGACTTTATCTTCATGCCCAAAGGGCACCAGTACACGCCGGCCAATATCAGCTGCCGTGGCGGTTGGTGCCTCGTAGTCAAAAAGGCGACTGAGTGGGATATCGAGTGCAACTTGAACAATTGGCATGGGGTGCGGGTTTTCAAAGCTTTTTAGCCGGAAATGCTGATCTGGCAGGGCTGTGGATAACTCTGTTCATAACTCCCTGTCAGGCTGAAAATCAAGATTCATTTTTAGGGCATGGGCCCTAAATCGATCCCCTACCAAATTTAAAATATTATAACAATCAATAAGTTACGGTATTAGGTGCGCCAAGCGGCTGATTTTTATGCGTTTGTTTCCGATTAATTACAATTGTGCATAAGCACAATCGCAGGACGCAGCAAATTGACTGATTGTCAACGGGAATCGCAACTAAAAGAATGGACCGCCTCCACCATGACGGCGACATTCTCGGGGTCAGTGAAACGCGAAATCCCATGCCCCAAATTGAATACATGACCGGCGCCGGGGCCAAAACCCTCAAGGACGCGAGACACTTCGCGGCGAATTCCTTCAGGAGTGCCAAATAAAACGGAGGGATCCATGTTGCCTTGCAATGCAACACGGTCACCGACGCGATGCCGCGCTTGGGCGATGTCGATGGTCCAATCCAGGCCAACGGCATCGAAACCGGCATCTGCAATAGTTTCCAGCCATAATCCACCCCCCTTGGTAAATACGATGCTGGGAACGCGCCTTCCTTCGGCGTGCCGGGTCAAGCCGGCAGCAATGCGCGACAGATAGGCTAAAGAGAATTCCTGATAGGCTGCCGGGGTCAGGGTTCCTCCCCATGTGTCAAACACCATCACAGCCTGGGCGCCTGCGGCAATTTGGGCATTCAGATAGAGAATGACCGCTTCGGTCGTTGTTTCCAGGATCTGGTGCAGCAGATCGGGTCGACGATAAAGCATCCCTTTGATGTGACGGAAATCTTCGGATCCACCCCCTTCCACCATATAGCAAGCCAGTGTAAAGGGGCTGCCGGAAAAACCGATTAATGGGACAGACCCTCCCAGTGCGCGCCGGATTTGGGCCACTGCATCGAGTACATAACGCAGGTGTTGCGTGGGATCGGGTGCCGTCAAGTTACGGACTTCCCATTCATCGCGTAGCGGGCGTTCCAGTTTGGGCCCCTCTCCTTCTGCAAAATAAAGGCCCAGACCCATGGCGTCAGGAATGGTGAGGATGTCAGAGAACAAAATGGCTGCGTCCAGTGGATAACGTGCCAGTGGTTGCAGGGTTACCTCGGTTGCAAGGTCAGGGTTTTTGCAAAGATCCAGAAAGCTGCCGGCCCGAGCCCGGGTGGCATTGTATTCGGGAAGATAACGACCCGCCTGACGCATGATCCAAAGGGGCGTATAGGGTGTGGGTTGACGCAGCAACGCCCTGAGAAAAGTATCGTTTTGTACCATGTGGGCCTTTAGCGTGCCAGGCTCGAACAACCCATGAGGTATTCATCTACAGCACGTGCCACCTGACGGCCTTCGCGGATAGCCCAGACCACCAAGGACTGGCCACGGCGCATGTCCCCCGCAGCAAACACTTTGGGAGTTGAAGTTTGATACTGCTCGGTATTCGCAGCCACATTGCCACGCGCATCCAATGCCACCCCCAATTGTTGCAGCAAACCGGTGTGTACGGGATGCAGGTACCCCATGGCCAGCAGAACCAAATCTGCCCTGATTTCAAATTCGGATCCGGTAATTTCTGACATGGCCATTTGCCCGTTGGCGTTCTTTTTCCATTCCAGACGGATGGCCTGCAACCTTTCCAGGCGGCCGTTGTTACCCTTGAAGGCCTTGGTCGCCACGCTCCAATCCCGGTTGCAACCCTCCTCCTGGGACGAGGAAGTGCGCAGTTTCATCGGATAATTAGGCCAGATCAGGGGCTTGTTTTCTTGTTCAGGAGGCCGGGGCATTAATTCAAATTGCGTGACTGACGCAGCACCTTGACGGATGGAAGTCCCCACGCAGTCCGATCCGGTATCTCCGCCACCGATGACCACCACGTGCTTACCCGTGGCCAAAATCTGGTTGGTGACAGCATCCCCGGCGTTGCGCCGATTTTGTTGGGGCAGAAATGACATGGCAAAGTGCACGCCATCAAGCTCACGTCCAGGGGCGTTCAGATCACGAGGCTGCTCAGAACCACCCGTCAGGACGATCGCATCAAATTCAGCCAAAACGGTGCCGGCTTCCAGCGTCACGCCCACATGCTGGTTGGTGCGGAATTCAACGCCTTCTGCTTGCATTTGGGCCATCCGCCGGTCGATCAGGTGCTTTTCCATCTTGAAATCGGGGATGCCGTAACGTAACAGCCCCCCGATACGATCATTCTTCTCAAACAGAACAACGGCGTGACCGGCACGCGCCAGTTGCTGGGCAGCAGCCAGACCCGCAGGTCCGGAACCGATCACTGCAACGCGCTTATCCGTTTTGTGTGGAGCAATCTGTGGTTTGACCCAACCGGCCTCCCAGCCCTTGTCGATGATGGTGTGTTCAATATTCTTGATCGTGACGGGATCATTATTGATGTTGAGCACACAGGCCGATTCGCAGGGTGCGGGACAGATGCGTCCGGTAAATTCCGGAAAATTGTTTGTGGAATGCAGGTTTTCCAGCGCCTCCTTCCAGTATCCCCGATAAACCAGATCGTTCCAGTCAGGAATGATGTTGTTGACCGGGCAGCCGGTTTGGCAGAAAGGAATACCGCAATCCATGCAACGCGCAGCCTGGCTGCTGACTTCAGCATCCGTCAGGGGCAGCATGAACTCACGATAGAAACCGATACGCTCGGAGGGCGGCAAAGACTGGGGATCTTGCCTTTTGATTTCCATGAATCCGGTGATTTTACCCATGGTGCACCGCTCTCCGTTCCACATCCTGATGCTGTTCTGCAGCCAGTTCCATCAAGGCTCTGCGATACTCCATGGGCATCACCTTCACAAACCGGGGGAGGGCCTGATTCCAGTGCTCCAGAATGTCCCGCGCCCGGGAGCTGTTGGTATAGTGAAAGTGGTTTTCGATAAGTTTTTTCAGCAGGACACAGTCCCGCTCGCCCAGGTGATTGACCTTTACCTTGCCGTGGCTGTCGAGATTGCCGCGGGATTCCTCCAGGGCGTTGTCTTCTTCGGGAACCGGTTCCAGTTCGACCATGGCCAGGTTGCATCGATGCTCAAAATCTCCGGCATCATCCAGGACATAGGCTACGCCGCCGCTCATTCCTGCGGCAAAGTTGCGACCTGCCTCACCTAACACAACCACAGTGCCTCCGGTCATGTATTCGCAGCCATGGTCGCCCACGCCTTCCACCACGGCGGTCGCGCCTGAATTGCGAACTGCAAACCGCTCACC
>DAIDTL010000062.1 GCA_027457225.1 Ferrovaceae bacterium | reverse complement strand
ACCCCAAGGTTACGCCGCGCCTTCTGGTAATCCCGGATCACATCGAAACCCATGACATGGAGCGTGCCTGCATCAGGAACCGACAATCCCGCGAGCAGGTTGATGAGTGTTGTTTTTCCGGCCCCATTGGGACCCAGAAGGGCAAAGAAATCGCCAGCCTCTACCGTCAAGTCCACCGATTTCAGGGCGTGTACCTTTCCAAAACGCTTGTCGGCGCCATGAATTTCGATGGCCGCGATCATACCGATTGCGCCAACATTCAGTCCGGGGCAGGTTGGTGATCCAACAAAAAGGAGACTCCGTATAACTCAGCCAGGACGCGCAGGTTGTCCGGAACCTTTTCAAAGGTAATCGTGTGCCCAGCCGCCTCGGATTCGCGTCGCCATTGCATCATGAGCGCAAGTACCGAAGAGTCAATATTTGTCGCGCCCGAAAAATCAACGGTGAGATCCGCCTTGGCCACCGCCGAGCCCGACTCGCTCAGCACGGCATCGATGGTATCCATGACGAGCGGCCCTGACAGCGCGAGCTTCTGGCCCTCTAGTTTTATCATTGCTTGCTGGCCAACTTGCGCTTGTCGTCCAGCGCTTTGATAAGTCCATCGACTCCGTTGCGGCGCACGATATCTGCAAATTCACTGCGATAGTTGGTAACCAGACTGACGCCATCGACCCTGATGTCATAAACCTTCCAGCCATCGCTCATTTTTTCCATACTGTAATCAATGGGGATGGTCTGGCCACCGGAAGGCACAATGGCCGAATGGACCACTGCGTCAGTACCATCGGGCTGACTTTCGGTACCTTTGATCTGCACGACCTGATCTTTATATTGCGACAATGAACTGGCATAGGTACGAACCAACAAATCCTTGAATTCATAGATCAACTGCTTTTGCTGATCGGGGGATGCCTGATTCCAGTTTCTCCCCACAGCCAGTCGCGTCATTCGGGTGAAATCAAAGTGTGGCAACACTTTCTGTTCAATCAGTGCATAGGCTTTGCTACGATCACCCGATTGAATTGCACTGTCTGCCTTGATGGATGCGATCACTTCTTCGGCTGTTTTGCGAATCACTTCATCTGGCCCCTGCTCCGCGCCGAATGCGTTCAATCCCATAAAAAATAACGCCAGCCCAATGGGCCAGCCCCGTTTCCCCAAGAAGATGCTCACTTCTGTGCTCCTTTGGCAGCACTGCTATCCTGCGCCTTGTTAAACAAAAATTGTCCGATCAATCGTTCCAAAACCACAGCCCCTTGCACCAGTTTGATTTGATCTCCATCCTTCAACATCTGGTCATCACCCCCGGCTTCGAGGCCAATGTACTGCTCGCCTAAAATCCCCGACGTCAGAACCGAGGCGGAGGTATCTTTTGGAAATTTGAATTGTGTGTCAATCGCCATGCGAACTTCGGCGGTGTAATGAACCGGATCAAAACGTACGGACTTGACCCGCCCCACCAGAACGCCTGCACTGCGAACCGGCGCCCTTTCCTTGAGTTGCCCAATATTGTCGAAATTGGCTACCAGGGTATAAGTTTGACCCGAGCCCCCTGCGCTGAGGTTGCCTACCTTGAATGCCAATACCAGGAAGGCGAAAAAACCCAACAGGACAAAAATTCCTACCAACAAATTTAATGTGCTGCGTTCCATCAGTTCCACCCTTTCAGCATAAATGCGGTCAATACCAGGTCCAACGCCAGAATGGCCAGTGACTAACTTACTACGGTTCGGGTCGTCGCTCCGTAGACTCCTTCTGCCGTAGGAGAGGCCTCATATCCTTCAAAAGTGGCGATGGCAGAAACTGCGATCCCAAACACCAGGCTTTTGATGATGCCATTGGCGATATCGTGGCGAAAATCCACCGCAGCCTGCATCTGTGACCAAAAAGCCCCATCGTCCACGCCGATCAAAACCACCGCCACAAGAAAACCTCCAATGATTCCCATGGCGCTGAACAGCATCGCCAATAGCGGCATGGAGATCACGCCCCCCCAAAACCGCGGTGCAACAACCCGCGCCATGGGATTGATAGCCATCATTTCCATTGCCGACAATTGCTCCGTGGCTTTCATAAGGCCGATTTCTGCGGTAATTGCAGAGCCGGCCCTGCTGGCGAACAGAAGCGCCGCAACCACAGGGCCCAACTCACGCACCAAAGACAACGCCACCAACACGCCGACACTTTGTTCTGACCCGTAGTTCTGCAAGGTTTCGCGGCCCTGCAAGCCCAAAACCATCCCAACAAACAATCCAGAAACCATAATGATAATGAGCGACTGGACGCCGGCATAGAAAATTTCCCGAATAACCAGGTCAAAGCGCCGGAAGCTGGTAGCTGATTGCGTTAACGTCAACCCCAAAAATACAACCGTCGCCCCAATCCGCTCCACGATCTTGAGCGTTCCGTCGCCGACCAAACGAATGTTACGCAATGTTGATTCCAAAACCATCGTGTCAGACCTCCCTCAAGCCAAGATCGTTTGCCATGGTTTTGGCCGGGTAGTGAAACGGCATGGGACCATCGGCTTCACCCCAGATAAACTGATGCACGAAAGGAAGCGTAGAGGCCCGA
The DNA here is from genome assembly GCA_027457225.1 of Ferrovaceae bacterium. Taxonomy (GTDB): domain Bacteria; phylum Pseudomonadota; class Gammaproteobacteria; order Burkholderiales; family Ferrovaceae; genus JAJZRV01. The sequence continues at coordinate 4,151 of DAIDTL010000062.1, read as the reverse complement.
ATCTGCTCAGGAGTTCCTTGAGCGACAATGACCCCTTCCGAAACAAAATAAACGTAATCGACAATTTTCAAGGACTCCTGAACATCGTGAGTCACCAATATTGATGTTGCGCCAAGGGCATCATTGAGGCGCCGAATCAGCTGGCCAATGACACCCAGTGAAATAGGGTCCAGTCCGGCAAAAGGCTCGTCATACAAAATAAGTTCCGGGTCGAGCGCAGTGGCACGCGCCAAAGCCACCCTGCGTGCCATCCCCCCGGACAACTCGGAAGGCATCAAGGACTGCACGCCGCGCAATCCCACCGCGTTGAGCTTCATCAGGGTGAGATCCCTTATGACGCTTTCCGACAGGCTGGTATGTTCATGCATCTGGAATGCCACGTTGTCGTAAACGGAAAGATCTGTAAACAACGCACCAAATTGAAACATCATGCCCAAGCGACGGCGCAACGCATACAGATCGCTTTGACTCATGTTATTCAGGTGCTGCCCGGCCACCATGACTGAGCCCTCATGCGCCTGAAGTTGGCCTCCAATCAGGCGTAGCAGTGTGGTTTTCCCACAACCGCTCAACCCCATGATGGCGACCAGACTCCCTTTCCGGACTGTCAGATTGATGCCTTTGAGCACCAGTCGACTGCCGTAGCCAAAATTCAATTCGGTGATTTCAACCAGATTTGTCACGGAAACAACACTTACGTGCCTCGAGCCCAAATCCGGCATGTTAAACCACGGGAGGCTTGCTGGCTAATCCAGCTCAACCTTGCAGAAGTCGAATTTCGGCCTGGGCCAGAGATTCTGGAACTCCCAGCAGGACGACCACATCCATTGGAATGATCCGGGTATCCGCACTCGGATGCAAGCCTCGAATGCCATGCCGCCGGATAGCCGTCACCTCAACACCCAGCTTATCGAGCATCAATTCCTTCAACAACTTGCCATTGGCATAGGCCCCCTCGCCGATGATCACCGAGTGCATTCTAGGCTGCGAATGCTCGGTATTTTCATCGGGATCATCCGTAATGCCACGAAAAAAACCACGCATCATGTGATAGCGCTCTGAACGCACGCGTCGAATCCGTTTGAGCACCCTGGCCAGCGGCACTCCCAGTTCCAACATGGCGTGGGAAGCCAGCATTAACGAGCCTTCAAGAATTTCTGGCACAACCTCCGCCGCGCCGGCATCCTTAAGCCGGTCCAGATCGGTATCATCGAACGTGCGCACGATCACCGGCAAACCCGGTTCCAGCTCTCTGGCGTGACTGATGATGGCCAGTGAAACCGGCGTATCGGCAAACGTTACCACAATGGCCGCTGCGCGATGCACTCCTGCGGCGATCAGTACCTCGCGTCGGCCCGCATCGCCGAAAACCACGGATTCTCCGGCAGTTGCAGCTGCGCGGACGCGTTGAGGGTCCATATCCAGGGCAATGACTGCCAATCCTTCCTGTTCCAAAAACCGGGACAGGTTCTGACCGCTGCGTCCGTAGCCGCACACGATGACATGACGCTTTACCCCATAACTGCGGGCCGATAGTTCGTGCAAGGCCAACGAACGCAGGGTCCACTCGCTCTCACAACAATAGAGCACGATGCGATCGCTCATCATGATGATCAGCGGGGACAGCAGCATGGATATGACCATCGCGGCCAGGACAACTTGCAGCGGCGCATCCGGCAGCAGATGCAACACCTCGGCCTGTGCCAGCAAGACAAACCCAAACTCTCCGGCGGGGGCAATCGCCAATGCGGTGCGCAATGCCACAGAGTCAATGTCGCCAAAGAACCTGCCCAACCCATAGGCAATGAGTAATTTCAGTGCCAGTAGTGTGATGAGTACAACCAGCACCCAGGGCAGCTGCATGACAACCACGGACAAATCAAGCAGTGAGCCAATCGTAATAAAAAACAGGCCGAGTAGAACATCTCTGAAGGGCTTGATGTAATCCTCAACCTGGTACCGATAATCGGTTTCGGAGATCAATACGCCTGATATAAAAGCGCCCAACGCCAACGACAGGCCTGCCCGTTGGGTCAGCCACGCCATCCCGAGCGTCACCAGAAGGACGTTCAGCACAAAAACTTCGGATGACTTTTGCCGGGCAACCCAGTTAAACCACCTGCTCATCACCCTTCTGCCAAACCCCAGCACCAGCACCAGCACCAGGGCTGCCTTGAGCGTCCCAAGCAACAGGATAATGACCAGCGCCCCGTGGTTCTGAGCCAGGGCAGGAATCAAAATCAGCAAGGGAACCACGGCCAGGTCCTGAAACAGCATCACGCCCATGATGCGTTGGCCATGGGTAGACTTAAGTTCGAGACGCTCAGCCAGTAAACGTGCCATGATGGCGGTGGAGGACAGGGAAAGCGCCCCAGCCAGCGCAATGCTACTTTGCCAATCGAGGCCCGAAGCATAGGCGAGCCCAAAGCCAGCCAGAAGCGTTACGGCCATATGGGCGCCACCCAGGCCAAAAACGGTACGTCGCATGGCGAAGAGTTGGGCCAAGCTGAACTCCAGGCCGACGGTAAACATCAGAAAGATCACACCGAACTCAGCCAGCCCGCGCGTTGAACCATCGGGAGGGATGATTCCGGTAGCATGCGGTCCGATCACAATGCCAGCCAGCAGGTATCCCAGCATTGCAGGCAAACCCAGGCGCCTGAACAGCGACACCGCCAAAATGGCGGCCAGCAGCAAAATCAAGACGAGTTCGAGTGTATCTTTCATGCCCTCAAGTATAATTGCTAGCCATTATTCCTGAGACTACAAATCCTGTTCCCATGAAAGACAACATCATCCTTGATTTGGCGCGCGAAGTTCTTGAGACAGAAACCGAGGCCATTGAGCAGCTTTCATTGCGCCTCGATGACTCTTTCATCGCCGCGCACCTCCTAATGCTATCGTGCAAAGGCCGCGTCGTGGTAAGTGGTATCGGGAAATCGGGCCATATCGCCAACAAGATCGCCTCTACGCTAGCCAGCACCGGCACGCCCTCATTTTTCATGCACCCCGCGGAAGCCGGGCATGGCGATTTGGGCATGATTGCCGGCGATGACCTCCTTATCGCTCTTTCCAATTCCGGTGAAAGCGACGAACTGCTGGTTATTGCGCCATTGCTGAAGCGACGCGGTACTCGCATCATTGCCATTACGGGCAATCCGCACTCCCGTCTGGCCAAGCTTGCCGACGTGCATCTGGACGCTTCAGTTCCCCGCGAGGCCTGCCCCCTCAATTTGGCTCCCACAGCCAGTACCACAGCGGCCCTGGCCCTGGGTGACGCGCTCGCAGTAACTTTGCTTCAGGCGCGCGGGTTTTCTGCAGCAGACTTTGCCCGCACGCATCCCGGCGGCTCACTTGGTAAAAGATTGTTACTCACGGTTCATGATGTCATGCACCAGGACGAACGCATTCCACGCATCCCCGTTGGCGCAACCGTGGCCCAAGCCCTGGTGGAAATGTCGAACAAGGCTCTGGGAATGACAGCCGTCGTCGATGAGCACGGAAAATTGAAAGGTATTTTTACGGATGGTGACTTGCGTCGCGCTCTGGAAAACGGCCACACCGCCATCCATGAGGTTCTCGTGAGCCATTTGATGACTAAAAACCCCATTGTCACCCACCCTTACAAATTGGCTGCCGAAGCCGCCGCCATCATGCAGGATCGCAAGATATTCGGATTGTTTGTGGTAGATGATGAGTCTCGTCTGGTCGGTGCCTTCAATATGCACGATCTTCTGCGGGCAGGAATCGTCTGAAATCATGTCACTGCTTACCCCAGAAGCCTTGAGCGCACTGGCTCGGCCCATTCGATTGGCTGTATTCGATGTAGACGGCGTCATGACAGATGGCAGCCTGACTTTTGACAGCGACGGCCGCGAATTAAAAACATTTCATGTTCGCGATGGCCAAGGCCTGAAGCTGCTCCAGAGTGCCGGGATCGAGCTGGCGATCGTAACTGGCCGCAGTTCACCGATTGTCACCGCACGTGCCCTTGAGCTTGGCATTCGTCATGTCGTTCAGGGATCCAATGAAAAGTTGGCCTCCTGCCAGGCCCTGTTAGATCAACTTGGGCTGGACTGGAAGCAATGCGCCTTCATGGGAGATGACCTTCCCGACCTGCCGGTCCTCAGGCAATGTGGCCTGGCATTGAC
>DAIDTL010000061.1 GCA_027457225.1 Ferrovaceae bacterium | reverse complement strand
GTTCCGGACGAGACATTGAATCACCGACGCGCGTCGGTGATATGTCAAATAAAAGGCCCTTGGTGTTATTGTGGGGAGATTCATTTGCAGCTGCGCTGTATCCGGGATTGAAACACCAGAGCGATATTCTGGGTTTTGCCTTGGCGCAATATACCGCCAACGGTTGCCCACCCATCGAGAATCTCTATATTGATAAACGAAAAAACTGCATGATGGTGAATGAGTTTATCTTTGGTAAGATCCAAACGCTCAAACCGCATGCAGTCATTCTGGCTGCCAACTGGTTGCGTTATGACCGCAAGAACAGCAACTGGACCCAACTGGATTTGAATAAGCTGCAAGCCACGATCACGGAATTGAAGAAGGTTGGTGTCGCGCATATTGTGCTGGTGGGTCAGCTACCCACCTACAAGATCGATCAACCTATGGTGGGGAACAGGATATTTGTGACGGATGCCGTAGACCGAACCATCAAAAGCCTGAACCCACAGGCTTTTGTCATCAACGAAAAGATGCGTCAGTTTGCGCGGGAGAATGCAGTGGATTTCATGTCGCCAATGGATGCGTTATGCAATGACCGGGGCTGCCTGATTTCAGCATCTCCTCATGAGCTGATTCCGGTTTCTTTTGACTATGGCCATCTGACGGAGGCAGGGTCAAATTTGTTGATTGAGCAAGCGCTCAAATCTCATCAGATTGCCCTGCCTTGATTCGATCGATCTCAACCATGACCCTTCTGACAGTGAGTTCATCTAAACATTTGCTGTAACTGGTTCTGTTTTTCTCGCAGCCCTCGCCACGACAAGGAACGCAATCTCCTTCCCCCTGAATCAGGCTGACATTTCCCACCTGCTGCGAGCCTTTCATGTGCCATGGGCTTTCATCGCGGGCGTAGCTTGATGGCCATGGCCCCCACTTGACTGGATTCGATGGGCCAAACAAGGCGATAGTAGGTGTTCCGACAGCTGCAGCGATATGTGTAACACCGGTATCCGGGCCAACAAATAGGATGGCCCGTGAGATCAGATCAGCCGTCTTTGCCAGGCTAAGGGTGCCACAAAGATTGATGGTACCGCCGTTTTTTGCAATCCGTTCGACATACTTCATTTCTTCGGAAGCTGGACCGCCTGTCAGCACTGATTGAATCCCCTGACGGGCAAGCTCATCAATTAACGCAATCCAGTGTTCCTGTAACCACATTTTGTAACTAAATTTTGGAAAAGGATGGAGTACGGCATAAGGCCCTTTCGACAGTTCAGCGGGAACCGATCCACCTGCAGTAGGCGGAATCACGCGGTAAAATTTTGGAATGCCCAATAGGTCCAGTACCTGTAGGCCCATAGAGACCGTGTGGGTATGAATGTCGTCGAACAGAACCCGTTTGTCGAGCAAGCGGGCCGAAAGCCAGGCAGTGTGAGTGTTGTACAATCCTGCTGACGTTTTACCAGCAATGAAACAGTACCAGCGTGCACGATCGGAGGATACGGTGGTCAGCGCCACGTCGTATCTTCGCCACAAAGCCAGGGTCTCCTTCAGGCGGACAAAAAAGCCAGCACGATGGGGAATCGCTATGACCTGGTTAATATCCGGGTTGCCTTCAAGGGTGCCCTCAATGCCGCGCAACACCATCACATCGATCTGGGCGGTTGGATCAGCCAGGCGAATAGCGTGAATTACGGGGGTGGTGAGCAGCACATCTCCAATGCGCAAGGTGCACACTACGAGATATCGCTTGCTGTGGAGACGCGTCATACCGACCGGCAATTTATCATAGATCGTCGACAGTGTTTTGGGACCCCATTACAGGTCATGAACCCACACGGGCACACCCGGTAAAAGTTGGTAAAAAAATGTGATCAGAACAGATTGAAAAAAGCTCTTGCTGCAACTGCGCAATAGGGTTCTTCAGCGGTATGGTAGCCTTCCAACCCAAGAAACGGAATCAGTTTGTCAATTTCACTACGATATTGGTGTGCTACGAAGGCAGACTGTGCACTCGAAGTGATCCCTTGCATCGCTGTATTCTGTGTGTCAGACAAGCCTTGACTGGTGAATGTGCCGGGCGTGCCCCTGGTATCGAGATCCAGGGTGGCGAAACGTAGTGAAGGGTTCTGCTTGGTTTTTCCATTCAACATCGCGGTCATTGCGCCAGCGCCCTGGTTCCAGAACACTTCCGGATCTCTGTTCGCTCCACACATCAACAAAGGCATTGTTGGCAAGTAATTGCGTAAATCATTGGCTTTCAAATCCTGGCGCAGGAGGTTTTCTGGGTTTTCAGGCAAATCCGGCGGCGTTACGGAGAAATCAGGTTCTGAGCCGTCCAGGGGAGCGGCACCATCTGGATGGGCTTCGATATCGTTGACATAAGCTTCCCGGAAAGCCGTGTTCACCAGGTAGTTTGTTGGGTCGAACCATATTGAACTGAGCACGCCTCCATGTAGGGCATCGATATTGCCATATCCCGTCGGTGGCGTCTGAAAGACAGCCGTCAACGGGATTTTACCGGCTTTCACCAGGCTTTCGAAATGTGCCCTGCCCACCGTGCCGGGAAACAGGTTGTGAGCATCTGCGTAGAGCGGATTGAATACCTGGCTTAAATTGATCGATCCCTGGGGAAGATGCGCATAGGAGTTTGCAATCATTGACAGGTAAACCGTGGCGCCAAAGTTTGGATGGCCCAGGAACACTTCATCACCCGCAGCAACCAGGGCATAGGGACCTGACATTGGAGCTCCAGCGGTTGCCGGTCGGCCTTCGGAATCAAGGGCCTTGAGCGTAGCCATTGAAACATATCCGCCTTGCGAGTATCCCGTGACAAACAATTTGCCGCTATCGGTGGTTACGTTTTTGATCAGTGCCAACACCTGCCGGCCTGCAGCCAAACCGTCAAGCATGTCCTGCGCTTGTTGTTTTTCATTGAGATAGGGGGCGTAGGGCAGTTTGGAAACATCGTAACCCGCATAATTTGGGGCGATGACAATATAGCCTTGGGCGACGAAAACAAGAATGATACGTATCGCGGAATTATAGGCCGGATTTTTAGGGTCATTCACCGCCGAAAGGTCTTCAGCATGATCGATTGCCGTGCCATGCGCATACAAAACAACCGGCCTTGGTCCTGAACATTGAGGCGCTGTACCTGTTGGAATCATCAAGGCCCCGGAGGCGTTGGTGGGTTCCCCCGCACCACCCACGGTGGCGTATTCGAACTTGTTGATCTGTGCTCCGCAAACCGGGGTTTCGATCAAGGCTTGCTGGTCATTTGGGTATTGGCTGAACCACTGCGTTTGTAGAGTGTTGGATGAAAGCGTGGCAATCATGTTGAGCGTGTCGGAGATCAACGTGCTGTTTGATCCGCTCAGGGGCCTGCCGCTGTATACGCCGGCAGGTGTCAGGACGCTTACCGGAAACAGTAAAGCCAAGGCCACTAATTTTTTACATGCGGGTTTCAAGTAATTTGATGGCACGATCGGTGAATTGAATTGTTGGCGCGCCCAGCAGGAATCGAACCTGCGACCTTTGGCTTCGGAAACCAACACTCTATCCAACTGAGCTATGGGCGCTTGTGGGATCGAGACTCTAACAAAATTGAGGGTTTGCGTCCAGTTGGTGCCAAGCCTCCAGGCCAGGATCACGGAGTATAATCGCAGGATCAAGTCTCCAATACCTGCAAGGATACTGTCCATGTCAAACGCCAAAGCTGGTTCAAAATTTTCGACAATCAAGTGGATTTTGATCCTGGTCGTTGTGGCCGTCGCCGCTCTTTTAATTCAGAACACCATCGCCCATCGGGTAAGTGCCGTTGTTGTGCCTCAAGATGCAGCAACCGCCCAGGCGATCGAAGATCGTATAAAACCTCTGGGCGAAGTTTCAATCGCTCCGACCATACATCCTGTGACAATCGTTTCTGCAGCAGCGCCTGCTCCGGAGGCGGCTGGATCTGCTAAAGGAGACGCTGCCCCCGCAAGCACAGTGGGTCAAAATACCTATAATTCCATCTGTATGGGATGCCACAGCACCGGTGCCCTGGGTGCACCTAAATTTGGAGATAAAGCGGCATGGGCACCTCGTATTGCCCAAGGCATGCAAGTACTTTACAACAGCGCACTCAAAGGTAAGAAGTCAATGCCCGCTAAAGGTGGCAACGCTTCCCTTTCGGAAGCAGATATCAAAGCTACAGTGGACTACATCGTGGCTGCATCCAGATAACCTTTCCGCCAGTAAACCCAGCCCGTGAGCACTTACGCCATTGGTGACGTTCAGGGGTGCTTTGCCTCCCTGGAAATGCTTTTAACCCGAATCCCCATCGATTGGAAGCATGACCGCCTATGGTTTGTTGGAGATCTGGCTAATCGTGGACCACAGTCCCTTGAAACCCTCAGGTTTGTAAAAAGTCTGGGTTCGCGCGCCATCACTGTGCTGGGTAATCACGATTTACACCTCCTGTGCGTAGCCGAGGGTTTTGCACGGCATCACGAAGGCGACACATTGCGCCCCATTCTTGAGGCCAATGATCGCGAAGTGCTTTTGGATTGGCTGCGGCATCGACCGATGATGCATTCTGAAAATGGATTTGTAATGGTTCATGCCGGACTATTGCCGCAATGGAGCATTTCTCAAGCGCTTTCTCTTGCACATGAAGTTGAAGCGGCGCTTCAGGCAACAGATTACCGTGAGTTTCTTGAGGCCATGTACGGTAACCGACCTCACCAATGGTCAAGTGCTTTGACGGGAATGGATCGCCTGCGCGTCATCACCAACGCCATGACCCGTCTTCGTTTGTGCACTGCCGATGGCATCATGGAGTTTACCCATAAGGGGGAACCGAAAGATCTTCCTCATGGCTACCTGCCGTGGTACGACATACCCGGGCGCCAATCCCGGGCAGATAAAATCATTTTTGGCCATTGGTCGGCTCTGGGGCTGCATCTGGATTCCAATGTGCTGGCCTTGGATACGGGTTGCCTTTGGGGCGGCCAGCTTACCGCGGTGAGACTGGAAGATCAGGCGTTATTTCAGGTTCCGTGTGAAAAACGTTCGCATCACAGCGGGTTGCCTCGTTCTTGAGAAGGTCGGTGGTGATGCATTCCAGCTGTTGTGCCAGTTCCCGCCGGTGCATTTGGGTTGGGTGGACCAGAGACCCTACTTGAAGCACTACCCGTGAGGGCGGCGCAGTCAGAACCTTAATCAGCGAATGCATAAAGGTCATTTCTCCGACAAACGGAAGATGCGGGTTGGTTGTCCCATCATTCAGTCGATATCGAAGCGCTATGGGCAGGATGGGCACCTGGCAGTTGACTGCAGCCTGGAGCATGGAACTCCGAAAAGGCAATACCGAATTGCCCTCGGAGGTTGTGGATTCCGGAAATAGCCCCAGACTATCGCCCTGATTCAATACTTTTTCCATTTCCCCCCCGATCGCAGCAGTATGTTTGCGCGAGGTCCTCACCAGAAACAGGGTTCCGGTTTTGGCAGCCAGCCAGCCAAATATGGGCCAATGACGCACTTCTGCCTTGGAGACGAAACGGACAGGGCGTACCGAATGAATGACAAAAATGTCCACCCAGGACACGTGATTGGAAGTCAGAACGACAGGAAGCTGGCTTAGTTCAGGCAAGTGGCCCTGGACCTGGACGGTAATCTGGAGTTTGTGCAAAAGACTGGCAGACCAGGACTGGATCAAACGATCACGGAATTTTGGACTGACCCAGGGCAGTACCAACGCGCTTGTGATAACGCCACGAAATATGAGCCACTGAATCAGGGAAATTCGATATGCAAGCGCTAACGGTCTCATGAGTCCAGAGGAATACCAAACGCCTGTTCAAAACGGTTTGCGATCTCAACGCGTGTCAATTGGTGATTCTGCCCGCCCCGGTGAGCGATTTTTATGGAGCCCATCAAAGAAGCCAGTCTCCCCGTCAGGGCCCAGGGCCACCCTTTGGAAATTCCATAAATCAGACCGGCCCGGTAGGCGTCTCCACATCCTGTTGGGTCCTCGATTCTTTCAGGGTGAACTGCAGGAATGTGAATGACGCTTCCATTCACATGGATCATGGAACCCTCAGCACCTCTGGTCACAATGGCGGCTTTGACCCGCCCGGCGAGCTGTTCAAATGAAAGCCCTGTTTTTTCGGCCATCAATTGAGCTTCATAATCGTTAACGGCAAAGTAACTGGCGTGATCCAGAAACTCCAGAATGTCTGGACCCGAAAACATGGGAAGCCCTTGCCCTGGGTCAAACAAAAATGGGATACCTAGTTCACGAAACTGGCGCGCATGCAGCAACATGCCTTCGCGCCCATCTGGTGCGACGATTCCGAATTGGACTTCGCCAGCATCCGAAACCTGATTGAGATGTGCATAATTCATGGCTCCCGGATGAAACGCAGTGATCTGGTTATCATCCAGATCCGTGGTGATGAAGGCTTGCGCCGTAAATACATCGGCAACTTCGCGAATATAAGTTTGCGGGATATTCAGATCAGCCAGGCGCTGACGGTAGTCAGAAAAATCATGACCCACCGTGGCCATGATCAAAGGCTCGCCTTCCAGCATTTTGAGATTGTAGGCGATGTTTCCTGCGGTACCGCGATAATCGCGGCGCAATTCCGACACCAGGAAAGCCACGCTCAGGATGTGGATCTTTTCAGGCAATATGTGATTTTGGAAGCGGTCCTCAAACACCATAATGGTGTCGTAAGCCATGGATCCGCAAATCAGGGTCTTCATTTACCCTAATGCTGCAAGGGCTGCATTGTAGTCAGG
>DAIDTL010000060.1 GCA_027457225.1 Ferrovaceae bacterium | reverse complement strand
CATTCAGGGTAACTTTTTCCAGCGAGAGGCCCACTTCTTCGGCGATTACTGTGCCGCCGGTCAGGATGGCGATGTCTTCCAGCATGGCCTTACGCCGGTCACCAAAGCCAGGGGCCTTGACGGCGGTAGTTTTGAGGATGCCGCGAATGTTGTTAACCACCAAGGTGGCCAATGCTTCGCCCTACACTTCCTCAGCAATAATCAGGAGCGGTCGACCAGACTTGGCAACCTGCTCCAGTACTGGCAGGAGGTCACGGATATTGGAAATTTTCTTATCGTGCAGCAGTACATAGGGCTCTTCGAGCAATGCAATCTGGCGATCAGGGTTGTTGATGAAATAGGGGGAAAGATAGCCTCGGTCGAATTGCATGCCTTCCACGACATCCAGTTCATTTTGCAGACCGGAGCCATCTTCCACGGTAATGACGCCCTCCTTACCCACTTTGTCCATGGCTTTGGCAATGATTTCGCCGATGGATTGATCGGAGTTGGCTGAGATCGAACCGACTTGGGCAATTTCAGTGCTGGTGGTACAGGGCTTGGACAGCTTTTTGAGCTCTTCCACCGTCGCTACAACGGCACGGTCGATACCTCGTTTAAGATCCATGGGGTTCATACCGGCGGCGACAAATTTCATGCCTTCCTGAACGATGGCTTGGGCCAGTACTGTAGCGGTGGTTGTTCCATCACCGGCAACATCCGAGGTTTTTGAAGCGACTTCCTTGACCATCTGTGCGCCCATGTTTTCGAATTTGTCCTTCAATTCGATTTCCTTTGCGACCGAAACACCATCTTTGGTAATCGTGGGCGCGCCGAAGGATCGTTCCAGAACGACATTTCGGCCCTTCGGACCCAGAGTGACCTTGACCGCATCGGCCAGGATGTTGACGCCGACAACCATACGGGCGCGGGCACTGTCATGAAAACGGACTTCTTTAGCAGCCATGTTTTAACTCCTGAACTGGGGTTCCTGGCGGGATGCGCCCGGAACCAGAAAAATAAGTGGTCAATTAACCTTCAACGATGCCCATAATGTCTTCTTCGCGCATCACCAGCAGCTCGTCGCCATGAACCTTGACGGCCTGACCGGAATATTTACCGAAGAGAACCTTATCGCCGACTTTCACTTCAAGGGCGCGGACTGGACCGTCTTCCAGTATTTTGCATTTGCCCACAGCCATGACTTCACCTTGATCGGGTTTTTCGGCGGCGGTATCGGGGATCACGATGCCTGAGGCCGTCTTGCGCTCTTCTTCAAGGCGTTTGACAATCACGCGATCATGTAACGGACGAATTTTCATGCGAAATTTCTCCTGCAAGAGGGTTGGTTTAGACAATTATTAGCACTCGATATGTGCGAGTGCTAACAGTGTAAGGGTTGTTCATGCAGATATCAAGCGTCGGGCGCAGGTTTAAGGCAATGCTGATCCTTTGGATGGGCCTGCAATGGGCTGGCAGCGGCGTGGCCGTGGCTATTGAAGATTCGCTACCCCCGGGCGTCGCCCGGGCTTTGCAGGAAGCCCATATTCCTGCAGAGGCTGTTTCCATAGTTGTGCAGGAGGTTGCCACGCCAGATCGGCTATTGAACTGGAATGGTGATGTTGCCCGTTCCCCAGCCTCATTGATGAAGCTAGTGACCACTTACTCCGCTCTTATGGCTTTGGGACCTGCCAAAACGTGGGATACCGAAATAAGGGGAGGAGAGCCTGAGAGGGGGGTCCTAACGGGCAATCTGTACGTGATTGGTGCAGGGGATCCCGGGTTGACCCTGGAAAACTGGGAGACTTTGTTGCGGGCCTTAAGAATCCGGGGGGTTCGAGAGATTCGAGGCAATGTGGTACTGGACATGAGCCGATTTAGGGTAGAGGTACAGGATCCCAATGGTTTCGATCATCAGGGGTTTCGTGCTTACAACACCCTGCCGGAAGCGTTGCAGGTCGGTTTTAAAGCAGTCACGCTGACTTTGGAGGATGTTGGGAATCGGGTGCTGGTCAGCCCCGATTTTGATTTGCCCGGGTTACGCATTGAAAACCGGCTGATTCCCAAGACGGGCACCTGCCCCGAAGACTGGAAATCAACTTTTGAACGCAAGGTTATCGACGACGGCCGGACGGCGCGTATCACCCTAGCGGGCGATTATGTGGTCAGTTGCGGTAAGAAAGCGCTGTATTACAGTATTTTATCGAACGATAACTACATTTCAGCGACATTTGTGAAGATTTGGAGTGAACTGGGGGGTACTTTTTCCGGAAAGGTTGTGGAGGGCAAGACGCCTGATGGGCTACCCCTTTTGGCCATGCACCGCTCACCGCCCTTGGCTGAGCAAATCCGGGAGACCAACAAGTACAGCAATAACCTGATGGCCCGGTCCCTGTTTCTTGACATGGGCGGGCTCGCAGGCATGGAACAGTTCACGGAAGAGTCGAGCGTTCAGAAGATCCGCGACACCCTGGCACAGCAAGGACTTCAGTTTCCAGAACTGGTGTTGGAAAACGGGTCCGGGCTGTCACGCCAGGCCCGGATTTCGGCAAACCATCTCAACCAGTTGCTGGTGAAGGCGGCCCAGGGACCTTACCAGGCAGAATTCGTGGCCTCACTGGGGTTACTTGGAATGGACGGCACGGTTGAAAAAAGGTTACTGGGCGAAGGCCTGGAAGGACGGTTTCACCTCAAGACGGGAAGCCTGGACGGAGTCAGCAGCCTGGCTGGTTATGGGTTGACCCGTTCGGGCCATCTGCTGTCACTGGTTTTTATCGTCAATCATCCTCAAGCTGCTGCTGCAAAGTCTGCCCAGGACGCGTTGTTACGATGGATTGGCAGGGAATTGTAGGGCGATGGGAATTGGACTCTGGCCAATCTTGGGCGTATCATGAGAAACGTGTGATTTCCCGTTTGGGTTGTGTCCGGGACTGGAACCGTTGAACATGTCTTCGTCAAAACAGGTCAGGGCGCTTTGCCTGATGGTGGTAGTGATGCCACTGTCGGTGGGGGTTCGCGCTGAATCGGAAGGGTGGTTTTCGGGGATCAGCGCGTTGCCTCTGACCATGCAAATGGATTCCAACGCCGGATTTGATGGTAGTGCCCTAACGAGTAGAAATCGCGGCGATAGCATGACTGGGCGTCCGGAAAGCGCCTTTTCAGCGGTACCACGGAGTTGGGTGCTGGGAGGAACAGGGACGTTATCACTCAATGAGCGTTTTGGTTTGACCGGAAAACTCAGCAGCGTCCGGACCGACGGGGACACTACAAGCAATAGCGTGTCGCACGGTCTTGCGGATGCCTTGCCCTACAACATGATGGGCTTGGGCATGAAATACGATATCACCCACAGCTTGCGCTTTCAGGGTGGTTGGGATCGCTACCAACTCAAATACAACCGCATCAATGGTGATGCAGGCGTTGACTTGCTCTCCATTGGCCTCAAATACGGTTTCTGAGCTCGACTCACTTTGCAGTCAGCAGTAAATCAGCAGCCAGTCCCAGGAATACAACCCCCCCCAGCCAGTTGTTGTTCAGGAAGGCCTTGAAGCAAAGCATACGGTCGCGCGTCCTGATCAGGGTGTAGTGATAGCCTGCGATCGCGGTAGCGACCAGCAGTCCGGCGGCATAAGTCACTCCCAGGTGCGCAGAAAACCCCACCCAAACAAGGGTGCCCAAGGCAGCTGCATAACACAGCATGATGGCTGTCACATCCCAGCCTCCAAACAGCAGTGCCGAGGAATGAATGCCAAGGCGAAAGTCGTCATCCCGATCCACCATGGCGTACTCGGTGTCATAAGCAATCGTCCAGAACAGGTTGGCCAGCATCACTTCAAGGGCCAGGGCGGGGACCGTACCCGTTTCAGCTGCAAATGCCATGGGAATGCCGAATCCAAAAGCAATGCCCAAATAAGCCTGGGGAAGGGGAAAGAATCGCTTGGTTAGCGGATAGCTGGCAGCCAGAAATAACGCGGGGAGGGACAGCAATACCGTCAGGGCATTGCGTGTCAGCACCAGAGCAAACGCCAACAGGCTGACCAAGGCGGCCAGTATCAGGGCCTCGCGTGGCGTGACCTCGCCTGTGGCCAGGGGTCGCTGGGAGGTACGTGCAACATGTGGGTCGATCCGGCGATCGGCGAGGTCGTTCATAACGCATCCCGCAGAACGCATCAGGAGCGTACCCAGGACAAAAACCAGGACGTTTACGAGAGAAGGGTGCCCGCGACCGGCAATCCACAAGGCCCATAATGTAGGCCACAACAGAAGCAGTGTCCCGATCGGTTTATCGAGACGCATCAAGCGCCAGTAAGCATTCAACCGGTTCATGCGGTCAGAAATTCCTGTCGTGACAACAACCAACGTTCCAGGTGGCGACGGGCTGCAACAATGTCCTCGGCAATCCAGAGGTCGGCCCAGTGCTTGGCATTTTGCAACAAGTCACCATCTTGTTCGAGATCGGCAAACCGCAGCAATGCCGTGCCGCTTTGGCGCGCCCCAAAATATTCACCTGGACCACGAATCATGAGGTCCTGACGCGCGATTTCGAAGCCATCCGTATGTTCGAATATGACTTTGAGGCGCAGTCGCGCGAGGGCAGAGAGTGGGGGATGATACAACAGCACGCAAACCCCCTCTGCTGAACCACGACCGATGCGGCCGCGCAGCTGGTGAAGTTGGGCCAACCCCATGCGTTCGGCATGTTCGATAACCATGATGGATGCATTTGGTACATCCACGCAGACTTCGATCACGGTTGTCGCGACCAACAGGTGGATGGCTCCGCTGGAAAACTGATTCATGATTTCGGATTTCTCCGAGGGCGAGAGGCGGCCATGAATCAGTGCGGTTCGAAGCTCAGGAAATATGCTGGAAATGCGCTCAAAGGTCTCAACGGCCGTCTGCAATTGCAATGTTTCGGATTCTTCAATAAGGGGGCAGACCCAATAACCCTGGCCTCCCTGCAAGCAGGTTTCGCGAATTCGCGCAATCACCGCGTCCCTCCTGGAGTCATTGATTAGCTTGGTGACTACAGGCTTGCGGCCAGCTGGCAATTCGTCAATGACGGAGACATCAAGATCAGCAAAGTAGCTCATGCTGAGTGTGCGCGGGATGGGAGTGGCGCTCATCATCAACTGGTGGGGTTGTCCATAATCTGTTTGATTGGTTTTTTTGCGCAGGGCAAGACGCTGTTCTACGCCAAAACGGTGCTGTTCGTCGATGACAACCAGCCCTAGCGCTTTAAAAATGACGGGACCCTGAATCAACGCATGGGTTCCAATGATGAGTTGTGCCGTCCCTGCAGCGATCTGCCGCAACGCCAGATCCTTTTCCTTCTTGCGCAAACTGCTGGTGACCCAAACAGTGGATACCCCCAAGGGTTGCAGGAGATGTTCAATTTTTCGGAAATGCTGTTCAGTCAGGATTTCGGTGGGCGCCATCAGCGCCGCCTGAAACCCAGCGGCAATGGCGCGCAGACAGGCCAGTGCTGCAACGACGGTTTTTCCGCTTCCCACATCTCCTTGCAACAGGCGATGCATGGGATAAGCGCGCGACAAATCGGATTCAATTTCGTGCAGAACCTTACGCTGGGATCCTGTCAGGATGAAGGGCAGGCTCTTCAGAAAGCGTTCGCGCTGCAATTCAAAATCGGGCAGGGGTGGGGCGCGTAGGGAAAGGCGTTCCCGGTAATGAAGACGCATGGAAATTTGTTGCGCCAGCAGCTCATCAAATTTGAGCCTGCGCCAGGCAGGATGGGTACGTTGATCAAGCTGTTGTTGCGATACATCGGCATGGGGGTGATGCAGCAGTTTCACACTGTCAGCAAAGGGGGCAAGCTGCAGAGCGCTGCGCAAGGTATCGGGCAGGGTGTCGGACAGGTCCGACTGATCCAGGGCCAGCTTAATGCACCGACGCAGCGTGACTTGCGACAAACCGGCCGTCGTGGGATACACCGGGGTGAGCGTCTGCGGTAAGGGAGTGGCATCGTTAATCACCTGATATTTTGGATGGATCATTTCCGGGCCGGAGTGGCCCTGACGAAGTTCACCCAAAAGACGCAATCGGGTTCCGACAACCAGTTGGCGTATCTGACTGCCATAAAAATTCAAAAATCGTAGCGCGAGCTCGCCGCTGGCGTCACGCGCCCGAACACGCAGCGTTCGTTTTGGGCGGTACTGAATGACAACATCCAGAACTTCCACTTCCAGACATCCGGTCTGGCCATAAAACAAGTCGCTGACCTGGACGATGTGTGTTTCATCGTCATAGCGCAATGGAAGATGCAAAACCAGGTCAAACAGCGTTTGAATACCCAGTTTATTGAGGCGGGTGACGGTGGTCGGCGTGATCCCCACGCTCTCCAGGGAAGCCATCGATCAGCTCAGTGGCCGAATGCCATGATCCCATCGATTTCCACCAAAGCGCCGCGCGGCAAGGACGCAACGCCGACTGCAGCACGCGCAGGATAAGGTGATGAAAAATACCGGGCCATCGTCTCGTTGACTTTGGCAAAGTGCGACAGGTCAGCCAAAAAAACGGTAACACGTACCAGGTCGTTTAGACTACCTCCCGCAGCCTGGGCGATTGCCTTGAGATTTTCGAATACGCGCACGATTTGGGCATCAATTCCTTCCACCAGCACCATGGATACCGGATCCAATCCAATCTGGCCGGATAGATAGACGGTGTCACCGACGCGCACGGCCTGGGAGTAGGTTCCGATCGCTCCAGGTGCGTGCGGTGTGGAAATGATGGATTTGATCATGACGTCCCCTTTAATTTAACCTTGAACTCTGGTGA
>DAIDTL010000059.1 GCA_027457225.1 Ferrovaceae bacterium | reverse complement strand
TTGTTGTACACCTCGTCACCATAGGCTTGCACCATGTACTGTCGCGCCATTTCAGCCACGTAATCAGCCTTGAGCAGGAATCCCGAGTGAAAAGGCGTCACGTGGCCGGGGTGCCGAATGGCTTCGTTATATTCGGAATCGCTGATGAACTTGAGTTCGTGCATGCGCCTTAACACATACTGTTGGCGCAAGGCCGCGCGTTTTGGATTGATGACCGGGTTATAACGTGAAGGTGCCTTGGGCAGGCCGGCAAGCATGGCCATCTCAGCGAGATTCAGCTGCTCCAGCGGGTTTCCATAATAGACATAGGCTGCAGCTCCGAAACCGTAGGCCCGTTGGCCCAGGTAGATTTGGTTGATGTAGAGTTCAAGGATCTGATCCTTGCTTAAACTGCTCTCAATCTTATAAGCCAGGAGCACTTCCGACAGCTTGCGGGCATAAGTGCGTTCGTTACTGAGAAAAAAATTGCGTGCCACCTGCATGGTAATGGTACTGGCACCTTCCTTGACGCTGGCCGAGAATACGTTGGCCACCAGGGCCCGCATCACCCCCTGATAGTCCACCGCACCGTGCTGATAAAACCGGTCGTCTTCGGCAGCCAGAATAGCCTGGCGCATCCGCAGTGGAACGGCTTGAATTTTAAGTACTGCACGCCGCTCCTCGCCAAACTCGCCAATCAGTTGGTCATCAGCGGTAAATATCCGTAGTGGCACCTTGGGACGATAGTCCGTCATGGATTCCAGGCTGGGGAGTTTGGGGTACAACAAGGCCAGGGTCAGCACGATAATGCCCAGCCCCACCAAGCCCAAGGTAGCCAAAATGGCTAAAGGATAAAGAAAGCTGCGTGGCGACATGACACACTCTTATCATTAGGGACTGACCCGCATTATAAGGGGTCGCTCGGATACAATGTGTCCATGGATACAAATCACAATTATTTTCTGGTTGGCCTGATGGGCGCCGGCAAGACGACCGTCGGACGGGCGCTGGCCCGCCGCATGCAACTCACTTTTGTGGATTCCGACCAGGAAATCGAGGCCCGGACCGGGGTGCGGATCGCCACGATTTTCGACCTGGAAGGCGAATCAGGCTTCCGGACACGCGAGGAGGACGTCATCGCCGAGCTGGTCAAGCGTCAAGGAATTGTACTGGCTACCGGGGGAGGCGCTATATTGAGCGTCAAAACCCGCGAGCAGCTACGCCAGCATGGCACTGTCATCTATCTTCGGGCCTGCACTGAAGACCTATGGCATCGCACCCGTCATGACCGTGCCCGGCCCCTGTTGCAGACCGCAGACCCCAAGAGCCGGCTGCAGCGCCTCTACGAACATCGGGACCCCCTTTACCGGGAAACAGCCCATATCGTGATTGATACCGCGCATCAGAGCGTCCAGAAACTGGTCACCCAATTGGAAACTGAAATCGACAGACACAAAACCCATGAAAACCTTGACCGTTGATCTGGCCGGAGCCCCTTACCCCATCCATATCGGCCCCGGCCTTTTGAACCACCCCGAGCTGATCCTGCCGCACCTCGCGGGTTCCGATGTCGCCATCGTCACCAACACGACGGTCGCTGCGCTCTACCTGAACCCGCTGCAAAACACGCTCCTGACAGCGGGGGTCCGGTCCGTTGCCATTGTGCTTCCTGACGGCGAAGCTTACAAAACTCGCGAAACGCTCTATCAAATTCACGATGAATTGCTGACGCATCGTTGCGAACGCAAAACCACAGTGATCGCTTTGGGGGGGGGTGTGATCGGCGATCTGGCCGGTTTTGCTGCTGCCACGTTCCTGCGGGGCGTCCCCCTCATCCAGATTCCCACGACGCTGCTGGCTCAAGTCGATTCATCTGTTGGTGGCAAGACAGGGATTAATCACCCGTTAGGTAAAAATTTGATTGGCGCTTTTCATCAGCCGCGTCTGGTTCTGGCCGATACACTCACCCTGGATACATTGCCCTTGCGCGACTTTCGTGCCGGGATCTCTGAAATCATCAAATACGGCTTGATTCGAGACCTGCCCTTTCTGAACTGGCTGGACCATCATCTGGAAGCGCTGGTTCAGCGCGATCCGGAAATCCTCAGTCAGGCCATTCTGGACGCCTGTCGCAACAAAGCAGAAGTCGTCGCCCTGGACGAGTTTGAAACCACGGGAGTGCGCGCATTGCTTAATCTTGGGCATACCTTTGGCCACGCCATCGAGGCAGGTGCCGGCTACGGCAACTGGCTCCATGGCGAAGCCGTCGCTGCAGGAACCCTTCTGGCTGCAGACCTCTCCCAGCATCTTGGCTGGCTTAGCCCAAACGATGTGGCTTTCATCGAAACCCTGATGCAACGGGTCGGGTTGCCGTGTCGCGCTCCAAACTTCGGAGTATCCCGTTACCTTGAACTCATGGCTTCAGACAAAAAAGTGGAAGCGGGAAAACTCCGCTTTGTATTGCTCAAGAGCCTGGGGCATGCCGTCCTGACCAAGGATGCGCCGCTTGAGGCACTCACCGCTGTGCTCTCCTCTGACCAGGGTCGTTTTATCGACGCCAACCCAGAATCGCGGGCCTAAATGTTGCCCCACGAGGGGGATGGCTGTATCATCCTATGCCCGGTGCGTACACGTGCAGCCTTGCCTTTGACTGCGGTTTGACTCCGGCGCCCCCTTGCACATGATCTTTTGAAAAAGCAGAGGTTATTCGATTGAATCACGCTTCGCCGCCCCTCCGCCAGGGACTATATGACCCTGCCCACGAACATGACGCCTGCGGTGTGGGTTTTGTGGCCCATATCAAAGGGGTCCAAAGCCATACCATTGTTCGGCAAGGGCTCAAGATTCTGGAAAACCTGTCGCACCGCGGTGCCACGGGAGCGGATCCGCTGGCTGGTGATGGCGCAGGAATCCTGATCCAGATGCCGGACGCCTTCTTGCGCAAGGAAACGGCTGTTCTTGGGATCAACCTCCCTGTGCTGGGCAACTATGCTGTGGGAATGGTGTTTTTGCCGCAAGATAGCGTGGCGCGCGCCACTTGCGAGCAAATCCTGACGCAATGTGCCATCGAGGAAGGGCAAATCGTTCTGGGCTGGCGCGATGTCCCGACCGACAACTGTGGCCTGGGCGAGAGCGTCAAACTGGTCGAACCCGTGATTCGTCAGATTTTCCTGGCTTGTGGACCGCAGTGTCCCGATCAGAACGCCTTCGAACGCAAATTGTTTGTGCTGCGTAAGCGCGCCGAACATCTGGTTGCACAGCAACGCATTGGGCGCACCCAGTTTTACCTGCCATCGCTGTCTTCGCGGACCTTGATTTACAAGGGCATGCTGCTGGCCGACCAGGTAGGGCGTTACTACCGGGATTTGAATGATCCTGCCATGGTGTCAGCCCTGGCGCTGGTGCATCAACGCTTTTCCACGAATACATTCCCCACCTGGGATCTGGCCCATCCCTTCCGCATGATTGCCCACAATGGCGAAATCAACACGTTGCGCGGCAACGTCAACTGGATGGCCGCACGCCGCGGCGCAATGGCCTCCACATTGTTGGGAGAAGATCTTGGCAAGATCTGGCCGCTCATCGTAGAGGAACAGTCGGACTCTGCCTGCTTCGATAATGCGCTGGAACTGCTGGTGGCGGGAGGTTACTCCCTGGTGCAAGCCATGACCATGCTGATCCCTGAAGCCTGGACCGGCAACCCATTGATGGACGAAGAACGGCGTGCCTACTATGAATACCATGCCGCCTTAATGGAACCCTGGGACGGCCCCGCCGCCGTAGCTTTTACCGATGGTCGCCAAATTGGCGCAACCCTTGATCGCAATGGATTACGCCCGGCTCGTTATCTGCAAACCAGCGATGACATCGTTCTGATGGCCTCAGAGATGGGCGTACTGGACATTCCACAGCATAAGATCATCAAAAAGTGGCGCCTCCAACCCGGCAAGATGCTCCTGATCGACCTGGAGCAGGGACGTATTGTGAGTGATGTCGAGCTCAAGCAGCAATTGTCGATGGCTCATCCCTATCGCCAGTGGCTTTCTAAAACCCAAACCCGCATAGAGGACCTGCCGCCCGCACCTGCAGTGCTCTCGCAGGAACAACCGGAGCCGCTGCTGAATCGGCAGCAGGCTTTTGGCTTCACGGAGGAAGAACTCAAGTTCCTGCTTGCACCCATGGCAGCCACCGGTCAGGAAGCTGTAGGTTCCATGGGCGACGATACCCCATTGGCCGTGTTGTCAGATCGCCCAAAATCTCTCTATCAATATTTCCGGCAACTGTTTGCACAGGTGACTAACCCGCCCATTGACCCTATTCGTGAAGAACTGGTGATGTCTTTGGTGTCCTTTATCGGGCCGCGTCCCAACCTGTTGGGCTTTGACGCTACCGATCCCCAACCCCGTCTGGAGGTCAGTCAGCCGGTTCTGACGCCCGAAGACATGGAAAAAATCAGGATCATTGCTGACTTCACTCAAGGTCAGTTCCGCTCGGCCACACTCTCCATCTGCTACTCCGTTTCAAAGAGCGATGGCGGCATGGCCCGTGCGGTGGAAGCGCTCTGCCAATCCGTGCTGACTGCAGCGCGCCAGGGATGCAACATTATGATCTTGTCCGATCGTGACATGAACGCAGACCGGGTAGCCATTCCCGCCCTGCTCGCAACCGCTGCCGTACATCATCATCTGGTTAAAAATGGTTTGCGTACCAGTACCGGCATGGTGATTGAAACCGGCTCTGCCCGCGAAGTGCATCACTTTGCCCTGCTGGCAGGATATGGGGCCGAGGCGGTGTACCCCTACCTTGCTTATGAAACCCTGGAATCCATGAGTCATCACTATCTGCCTCAGGACCTGGATTTCAAGGAAGCGCGCAAGAGGTACACCAAAGCCATTTCCAAGGGACTCCTTAAGGTCATGTCCAAGATGGGCATCTCCACCTATCAGTCTTATTGTGGCGCACAGATTTTTGAGGCCGTGGGGCTCAACTCTGCGTTCGTCAACCAGTATTTCACCGGTACTTCCAGTACCGTGGAAGGTATTGGCCTGGCTGAAGTCGCGGAAGAGTCGCTGCGTCTTCACATGCAGGCGTTTTCCGATGCTCCGTTGTATCGGGAATCCCTGGACGCTGGGGGAGAATACGCTTATCGCACCCGTGGCGAAGCCCACATGTGGACACCGGAAAGTATCTCCAAACTCCAGAATGCCACACGCACAGGCAGCTATAGCACCTACCGCGAATATGCCAAGGCCATCAACGACCAATCGCAGCGCCTGATGACCCTGCGCGGCCTGTTTGAGGTCAAGCAGTCCGCGCAACCCATCCCACTGTCCGAAGTCGAACCTGCGCAATCCGTCGTTAAACGCTTTGCCACCGGAGCCATGTCCCTCGGTTCCATTTCGCACCAGGCACACAGCACGCTCGCAATCGCGATGAACCGGATTGGCGGAAAATCCAATACTGGCGAAGGCGGCGAAGATCCGCTCCGTTTTAAACCCATGCCCAATGGGGATTCCATGCGCTCCGCCATCAAGCAGGTCGCTTCCGGCCGCTTTGGAGTTACCGCAGAGTATCTGGTCAATGCCGATGACATTCAGATCAAGATGGCGCAGGGCGCCAAGCCTGGGGAAGGCGGTCAGTTACCGGGGCATAAGGTCAGCAAGTACATTGGCAAATTACGTCACTCGGTTCCCGGTGTGGGACTGATCTCGCCCCCTCCGCACCATGACATTTACTCGATTGAGGATCTGGCCCAGCTGATCCATGACCTCAAAAACGTCAATTCACGTGCCCGCATCAGCGTCAAACTGGTATCCGAAGTCGGAGTGGGCACCGTAGCTGCAGGGGTCTCCAAAGCGCATGCGGATCATGTCACCATTTCCGGGCATGATGGTGGCACCGGCGCTTCGCCGCTGTCATCGATCAAGTATGCGGGCTCGCCCTGGGAACTCGGCTTGGCGGAAACCCAGCAAACCCTGGTTCTTAACCGCCTTCGTGGACGCATCTGCGTCCAGGCTGACGGTCAAATGAAAACAGGTCGTGACGTTGTGGTCGGTGCGTTGCTGGGCGCCGATGAATTCGGGTTTGCTACGGCCCCGCTGGTGGTGGAAGGCTGCATCATGATGCGCAAATGCCATCTCAATACCTGTCCGGTGGGCGTGGCTACCCAAGATCCCGAATTGATCAAGAAATTCACCGGCCAACCCGAGCATGTCATCAACTTTTTCTTTTTTGTGGCCGAAGAAGTCCGTGAATATATGGCCCAGATGGGGTTCCGCACCTTCGATGAAATGGTCGGCAGGGTTGACATGCTCGACATGAGGCCAGGTATTTCACACTGGAAGGCTCGTGGACTTGATTTTTCAAAAATTTTCCACAGTCCGGACATGCCGCACGACGTGGCCCGTTCCTGGAAAGAACGCCAGGACCATGGCCTTATCCATGCTCTGGACCACCAACTGATTGCGCAATCCAAACCAGCCATCGAACAACGCAAACCGGTAACGATCGACATTGCCGTGCGTAATGTCAATCGTACCATTGGCGCCATGCTTTCCGGAGAAGTGGCCCGCCATTATGGCCATGCAGGGTTACCCGATGACACGATTGTCATCCGCGCCCACGGCACTGCGGGACAGAGCTTTGGAGCCTTCCTGGCGCATGGCATCACCCTCGAACTGGAGGGCGAAGCCAATGACTACGTTGGCAAGGGCCTCTCGGGTGGACGCATCGTAATCTATCCTGCAGCTGACTGCCCTATCAAGCCGGAAGAAAACATTATCATCGGCAATACCGTTCTGTATGGGGCCATCAGCGGCGAATGCTACTTCCGT
>DAIDTL010000058.1:361-6819 GCA_027457225.1 Ferrovaceae bacterium | reverse complement strand
GGGAAATGACGGGCTCGGGAAACTCCATCTTTTCAAGGGTAATCAGCTTGTCCGGATCACTCAGCGTGTCCCCGGTGGTCGCTTCTTTCAAGCCCACGGCTGCTGCGATATAACCGGCATGCACTTCCTTGATTTCTTCACGCTGGTTGGCATGCATCTGCAAAATCCGGCCGATTCGCTCCTTACGACCCTTGGTTGGGTTGTAAATGGTATCGCCGGAATGAACCACGCCGGAATATACACGGAAGAAAATCAACTGGCCCACGAACGGGTCGGGCATGATCTTGAAAGCCAGGGCCGAGAACGGCTCCTTATCATCTGCCTTGCGGGAGCCCATCTGACCGTTTTCCAGCTCGCCTTCCACTGGCGGAATATCCACCGGAGAAGGCAGGTAGTCGATCACGGCATCGAGCATGGCCTGCACACCCTTGTTCTTGAAAGCGCTGCCGCACAACATCGGGACGATTTCACCGGAAATGGTCCGTATGCGCAGGCCGCGACGGATCTCGTCGGCCGACAACTCGCCCGACTCGAGGTATTTGTTCATCAATTCTTCGGAAGCCTCGGCAGCCGCTTCCACCATTTTCTCCCGCCACTCGTCCGCCATTTCTTGAAGGTTGGCGGGAATGTCCATGAACTCAAACTTCATTCCCTGCGAGGCCTCATCCCACACGATGGCCTTCATTCGAACAAGATCCACCACTCCCGCGAACTTTTCCTCATCACCGATGGGGATTTGGATCACTACAGGATTGCCGCGCAGGCGCTCCTTGATCTGACGGTAGACCTTGAAAAAGTCGGCCCCGACACGGTCCATTTTATTGACGAATGCAAGACGCGGCACACCGTACTTGTTAGCTTGGCGCCACACTGTTTCGGATTGCGGTTGCACACCGCCCACAGAGTCGTACACCATGCAGGCCCCATCCAGCACCCGCATGGAGCGCTCTACTTCAATCGTAAAGTCCACGTGACCCGGCGTATCAATGATGTTGATGTGATGCTCGGGAAATTTGCCTTCCATTCCTTTCCAGAAACAGGTGGTGGCTGCCGAAGTAATCGTAATGCCACGCTCCTGCTCCTGCTCCATCCAGTCCATGATGGCTGCACCGTCGTGCACTTCGCCGATTTTGTGCGATACACCGGTGTAAAACAGGACACGCTCGGTCGTAGTGGTCTTACCCGCATCAATATGTGCGGAAATACCAATGTTTCGGTACCGTTCGATGGGTGTTTTACGAGCCAATTTCTTCTGCCTATTAAGTGTTCAATCAACACGTCAAGGGCCCGGTATTCCACCTGGGCCCAAAAACGCCTCTGTATCATCCTGGCAAGCCATCCCCGCATGGGACCCTGCCCCCAAATCGAGCGCCCTTCTGTGGACGCCGATATCCGCTACCTGTCGTGAGCCGACCGCGGATCGTGATTCGGGTTAAAACCGGTAATGCGCGAACGCCTTATTAGCCTCCGCCATACGATGCACTTCTTCGCGCTTCTTGATGGCGCCGCCACGGCCTTCGGAAGCATCGATCAATTCCCCGGCCAAACGCAGGCCCATGGATTTTTCGCTACGCTTGCGAGCTGCCTCACGCAACCAGCGCATGGCCAATGCCGTACGACGGCTGGCACGCACTTCCACCGGAACCTGGTAATTGGCCCCGCCTACCCGTCTGCTCTTGACTTCGACCATTGGGCGCGCGTTGTTGAGTGCCGTCATGAAAACCTCGATGGCATCCTTGCCGGACTTTTGCGAAATGGCTTCCATGGCACGGTACACGATCTGCTCTGCAACGGACTTCTTGCCGGAATCCATAATGACGTTCACGAACTTGGAAATATCGGTATTTCCGAACTTTGGATCGGGTAGAACTTCGCGCTTGGGGACTTCTCTACGACGGGGCATGGTGTGCTCTCTTCAGAATTTTTAGGCAAATGACCTTAAGCTGCCTTCGGACGTTTGGCGCCGTACTTGGAACGGGACTGTTTGCGATCTTTGACACCAGCAGTATCCAGGCTACCGCGCACCGTGTGATAACGCACCCCTGGAAGATCCTTGACCCGGCCCCCGCGGATCAGCACCACCGAGTGCTCTTGCAGGTTGTGTCCTTCACCACCTATGTAGCTGGTCACTTCAAAACCGTTGGTCAGCCGTACCCGAGCCACCTTACGCAAAGCCGAATTGGGCTTTTTGGGCGTTGTGGTGTAGACGCGAGTACACACGCCGCGCTTTTGCGGCGAGTTGGCAAGCGCTGGAACCTTGCTTTTGGCCTTCTTAGCGATTCGCGGCTTGCGAATCAACTGATTGATTGTAGGCATTATTCTCTATATCCGATGATCCATGAAGAACAGCCTTTACAGGAACAAATCGGAATTTGCCCCAAAAAAGACTGATAATTTTAGTTTGCAGGCCTGTTCTTGTCAAGCCACCTGCTCGTCGTCAGCATCTTCTGTTGCCGCTTCTCCCAACTCGAGTCCAGTCCCTAGCCCCAAGCCCGGGTTGCGCTTGTTGCGCCGGGCATTGTGATAGGCAAGGCCGGTCCCCGCGGGAATCAAGCGTCCCACGATGACGTTTTCCTTGAGTCCACGCAACTCGTCGCGCTTGCCCATGATCGCGGCCTCAGTCAGCACCAGGGTGGTTTCCTGGAAGGAAGCCGCTGAAATGAATGAATCTGTGGACAATGATGCCTTGGTAATACCCAACAGAATGTTCTCGAAGACTGCCGGTCGGTTGTTATTGGCAACGGCCTTCTCGTTCTCCTGAAGAATTTCTGCACGCTCAACCTGTTCACCGGGAATAAACCGCGTGTCCCCTGAATCCAGGACCTGAACCCGTCGAAGCATCTGACGCACGATCACTTCGATGTGCTTGTCATTGATCTTTACCCCCTGCAGGCGGTAGACATCCTGCACTTCATCAGTAATGTAGCGGGCCAACGCCTCGATCCCCAGGAGCCGCAGAATATCGTGCGGGTCAGCCGGACCGTCCACGATCATCTCGCCCTTGTTAACGATCTGGCCATCATGCACCGTGACATGTTTATCCTTCGGAATCAGATAGTCATGGGCCACACCATCCATGTCGGTAATCACCAGGCGCTGTTTGCCTTTGGTGTCTTTGCCGAAAGATATCGTGCCGGTGATTTCGGCCAGCAAACCTGCATCTTTCGGTGACCGCGCTTCGAACAGTTCGGCAACCCGCGGCAAACCTCCGGTAATGTCGCGAGTCTTGGAAGACTCCTGGGAAATCCGGGCCAGCACCTCACCTACGCTCACCGCCTGTCCGTTTTTGACGGTGATAATGGCACCGATCTGGAAGGTAATATTCACCAACTGGTCTGTTCCGGCCAGTTTGATTTCCTTGCCCCTGTCGTCCAGCAGTTTGACCTGCGGGCGCAAACCCTTGGTCTGCATGCTGGCGCGGCGCTTTGGATCGATTACCACCAACGTGGACAATCCGGTGACCTCGTCGATCTGTTTGGCCACGGTAACCCCTTCCTCCACGTTCTCGAAACGGATTTCTCCGGAGTACTCCGTGATGATCGGACGCGTATGGGGATCCCAACTTGCCAACATCTGTCCCGCCTTGACCTTATGGCCATCCTGGATCAGCAACGTTCCACCGTAGGGCACTTTGTGCCGCTCGCGTTCGCGTCCACTGTCTTCAGTAATGATCACTTCGCCACCACGGGAAATGGCAATCTGTTCGTTGCGCGAATTGGTGACATAACGCATGCCCGGCGAAAAACGCACCACTCCGTTGGACTTACTTTCCACTTGGCTGATTACAGCCGCACGAGAAGCAGCGCCACCGATGTGGAATGTGCGCATGGTCAACTGTGTGCCAGGTTCCCCAATGGACTGTGCAGAAATGACACCCACCGCTTCGCCCACGTTGACAAGCCCGCCACGGCCCAAATCACGACCATAACACTGCGCGCAAAGCCCATAGCGCGTCTCGCAAGTAAGCGGGGTGCGAACCTTGACTTCGTCAATGCTGACAGTCTCGACAAGATCCACAGCGTCTTCATCCAGCAACGCGCCTGCAGGAATCAAAACATCCCCGCTTTCGGGGTGGACCAGATCCAGTGCAGTAACGCGACCCAGAATCCGGTCACGCAACGGTTCGACCACTTCACCGCCTTCCACCAATGCTTTCAGAATCATGCCCTGCTGGGTACCGCAATCCTGTTCAATCACCACCAGGTCCTGGGTGACATCCACCAGGCGACGCGTCAGGTACCCAGAGTTGGCTGTCTTGAGCGCGGTATCTGCCAAACCTTTCCGTGCGCCGTGTGTGGAAATAAAGTACTGCAACACATTCAACCCTTCGCGGAAATTGGCCGTGATGGGCGTCTCAATGATGGAACCGTCCGGTTTAGCCATCAGGCCGCGCATTCCTGCCAACTGACGGATTTGTGCAGCGGAACCCCGTGCTCCGGAATCAGCCATCATGTAGATGGCGTTGAAAGATTCCTGGGTGGTTTCCTTGCCCGCCCTGTCAATGACCGGCTCACGCCCCAATTGATCCATCATGGCCTTGGCCACCTGATCTCCGGCGCGACCCCAGATGTCCACCACCTTGTTATATCGTTCACCTTGAGTGACAAGACCCGAAGTGTATTGCGCCTCGATTTCCTTGACCTCGGCCTCGGCGGACCCAATGATGGTTTCCTTTTCTTGCGGCACCAGCATGTCGTCCACACAAATCGATATGCCAGCCCGGGTTGCCATGGCAAACCCGGAATACATCAGACGATCAGCAAAAATTACGGCTTCGCGAATCCCGCAGCGTCGGAAAGCAGCGTTGATCAATCGTGAGATCTCTTTCTTCTTGAGCGCCTTATTGATCAATGAGAAAGGCAACCCCTCAGGCAGGATCTCCGAAAGCATGGCGCGGCCCACGGTTGTTTCATAACGCGTGATCTTTTCCACGCGTCCGCCCTCGGGGTCGTGCACATATTCCTTGAGACGTACCATAATCTTGGCGGTAACATCCACCTGCCGGGTGTCGAAGGCTCGAACCACTTCCTCCACGTCGGCAAAATGCATTCCTTCACCGCGTGCGTTGACCCGCTCCCGGGTAATGTAATACAGACCCAACACGATATCCTGCGACGGCACGATGATGGGGTCACCGTTTGCGGGCGAAAGTACGTTATTGGAAGACAGCATCAACGTTCGCGCTTCCATTTGCGCTTCGATCGACAAAGGAACGTGAACCGCCATCTGGTCGCCGTCAAAGTCAGCGTTGAATGCTGCGCATACCAGCGGATGCAACTGAATGGCTTTCCCTTCAATCAACACAGGCTCAAATGCCTGTATCCCCAAGCGGTGCAACGTCGGCGCCCGATTGAGCATGACTGGGTGCTCACGGATGACCTCTTCCAGAATATCCCAGACTTCCGGGATTTCCTGTTCCACCATGCGCTTGGCCGCTTTGATGGTGGTGGCAAGCCCGAGAACTTCGAGCTTATGGAAAATAAAAGGTTTGAACAGCTCGAGGGCCATTTTCTTGGGGAGGCCGCACTGATGTAGCTTGAGTTGCGGGCCCACCACAATCACGGAGCGGCCAGAGTAATCCACTCGTTTGCCGAGGAGATTTTGACGGAAACGTCCGCTCTTGCCCTTGATCATATCTGCCAGGGACTTGAGTGCGCGCTTGTTGGCTCGGTCATGGCTTTGCCACGTCGACCGTTGTCCAGAAGCGAGTCCACTGCTTCCTGCAACATCCGCTTTTCGTTGCGCACGATGATTTCAGGAGCCTTCAGTTCCAGCAGCCGCTTGAGACGATTGTTGCGGTTGATGACGCGACGATAAAGATCATTGAGATCGCTGGTCGCAAAACGGCCACCGTCGAGCGGGACCAGTGGGCGCAATTCCGGCGGCAAAACCGGCAGAACCTCCATGATCATCCATTCAGGCTTGATGCCGGATTTCTGGAAAGCCTCAAGAATCTTGACCCGTTTGGCAAACTTTTTGATCTTGGTGTCCGAAGTTGTACCTGCCAACTCCTGACGCAGTCGTGCAATTTCGGTTTCGAGATTTATATGACGTAATAGTTCGCGCACGCCTTCCGCACCCATGCTGGCCGAAAACTCGTCACCGTACTCTTCCACTTTGGTCAGATAATCTTCTTCAGTCAACAGCTGGCAACGCTGCAGAGGTGTCATGCCCGGTTCGGTCACTACGAACGCTTCGAAGTAGAGCACGCGTTCGATATCGCGCAAGGTCATGTCCAATACCATGCCCAATCGCGAAGGAAGTGACTTGAGGAACCAGATATGCGCTACCGGGCTCGCCAACTCGACGTGGCCCATACGCTCGCGGCGCACTTTGGAAAGTGTCACTTCAACGTTACATTTCTCGCAGATTACACCACGGTGCTTGAGACGCTTGTACTTACCGCACAGACACTCGTAATCCTTAACCGGCCCGAAAATTTTGGCGCAGAACAATCC
>DAIDTL010000058.1:0-351 GCA_027457225.1 Ferrovaceae bacterium | reverse complement strand
CCCGCTCTGGTTTAAAGGTGCGGTAGTTGATGGTCTCAGGCTTCTTGACCTCGCCATAGGACCAGGAACGAATCTTTTCGGGAGAAGCCAGCCCGATCCGAATTGCATCGAACTCTTCTTCCTGCGTCACCTGCTTGAACAAATCCAATAGTGCTTTCACGCTTTACCTCCGTCGGGCATCCCTTATCAGCGATAAGGGAACCCAGTGATGAGTTCCGGAACCCGTAACTGTTGACCGACAATCTCCCGCTTAAAACCGTTCGAGATCGATGTCGATCCCGAGCGAGCGGATTTCCTTGACCAGTACATTAAATGACTCCGGCATACCCGCCTCGATCTTGTGTTCACCTT
>DAIDTL010000057.1 GCA_027457225.1 Ferrovaceae bacterium | reverse complement strand
TTCTGCGGCTGACCGTCGACACTGATGAGCGCATAACTCGCGCCACCTGCTGCCACGACTCCGGCAAGAACAAGATTGAGACCACTGATCGGAATCGCATTCAGTGACTCGCCTCCAGCCCCTGCCACCGGTGGCGCCTGGCCAAAGAGCTGGGCGTCCAATACTGGCTGCATATCGAGCATTTCACTTCCCGATCCCCCATTGCTGTCCGGAATCACCTGCGGCACGGCCGGCACGCCCAGCATCCAGGTCCAGCCCGCCATTCCCCAGGCAAGGGTGGCCAGCGCAATAACGTTGACAACGGCAGACAACCATCGCCGGACAAGCGGCGATGCCGACGCTCTCCCTAATGCGGCGATGATGTCTTGCCCTGTGCCCATAAACTGCCCGGGCGCTGTAGTACTCATGTTTTCCATTATATCTACCTGCCGCAAAAAAACTAATCATATGCGGGGGTTTAGCAACGATAGTCCAGCTAGCATTAGCAACCCGATTAGGTGAAAATTACATGCCGCTAGCGGCCCGCTGGCTCTGAACTGCGCTTCGGCCGGCCCCGCCTATCAACCGCAGCATCCCCATCGCCCGGCGCACTTGGCAGACTAAACTGAAGTCCCCCGGATTTTTCTCCCTCTCATCGGCAAAAACCTTAGCGAAATGAAGTAGTAAGGAGGCAGAGGGCGGCCTTTTGTCTGTCGGAATGTAGTCATGTTTGCGTGATAGTAATGCTTGACTACAAGTTCACTATGTACCCATGCATATTGATATCGCCCCCCCGACCGTGGGCCAAGCTTCTTGCCGTCCAGCGCATACAACGTGTCCCGCGATATCGCCCCCCGACCGTGGGCCAAGCCCCACCATTCTCTTGCGGGAATCCTATCGCGGGGTGTGTCCCTATCTGATTCGTCAAGCGTTAATCACTGGAGCGGCGTGATAGAAAGCGCCGTCGCGCAGCATCGCGTAAAGGACATCACAGCGCCGCCGGGCAACCGCGATAAGGGCTTGATTGTGGCCGCTTGCCCTAGTGGATTTTGCGGTCGTAGTAGGCCCAGGACACGGGATCACGCAATACCGCGAAGGAGGACAGAAACAGAGTGTGCTTGAGTACCTGGTTGCCCCGCCACGACGGATGCTCGCCCCAAATGGAACTGCCAGAACGGCGCATAACCGGTGCAACGCCCGCATAGGCGGCAAGATGGGCGGCGGAAACGAAGGCGCGGCTAGTCACTTCAGTGAGGAGTCTGGCCGCCGTCCTGACGCCAGCTCCGGGCATGCTCATCAGGACCAAGGAAAGAGTGTGCCTGCGCCCATCGCTCCAGTCCTGCGCTCTGGATGCGAAGAGCAGGAGGCTGCACATTCTATCGGTGGATTGGTAGGGTGGGGTTTGTCGACCATTGACAGTCGAGACAGTGGTTGGTGGTTTACAGTGATGCGTCCATGCACTGTAACAACGTGCCTGACATACCATTTAGTGGCCATGCCTGTGGGCCAGCACCTGCCAAAAGCGGCGGAAGCGCTTAGAACCCTGGTTTACTGCAAAATGCCGTTCGTCTGTAAAGACCGCCGGAGAATCGGAGCAAGAGATCGCACGAACGACGCTGTCATATGTAGCCCATCTCTGTAGACAATGGTTGACCCAAGGCGAGCGCGGCAAATCCCATCTGGACAAATCGCATCACTTAGATCGATCACGCGTACGTTCGGGTAAGGCTTTGCCGCCTGCTTCAAGCTCTCGAGAGCACCTTGACTTGACGGCGGCTTGAGTGGTCTTTCGCAGTGACGAAACTGCGGTAGCCAATCCGGCCAGTTGGTCTGCGCGGCAATGCAATCGAGGCCGTTAAAGCCCAATCTAGGCGTTGGTCTCATGATCACCACGGCGTGAGCCGCCGGGCTCAAACGATTTAGCACAGCCCGTGTGCCATTGATCCATTGTGCCGAACTAAAGTCGTAGTAGCGTGACGAACCCATGATGACCACATCCGGATGTAATTGCACAATGAAGCCCAAGGCATGTTGGCGCCAGCTATCGCATACCGTATATTTGGCCTTGATCATGTTGTAGTAGTAGCTGACTTGCGCTGCCGGACAGGACGATTTAGTTAGAACTACCAGCCTCCAACCCGGCATATGCAAGAAGATGTGCGCCACAGCGGGAAACCATTGTGCCAGCACACTATCGCCGAACATAACGGCGGTGTGGCGGGCGTTCGTCGGTCCGTAGCCGCAAGGTATGACCTTCGCGCTGTGGTACCACGTGTCGCAACCCCTCTGATCGTAAATTTTCGGGACGTTCCATGCTGCAGCAATGATGCGGGCTTGTGCCGGTTCTTTCATTAGATTAACCGCTGCATTTTGCCACGCACCCATGATAAAAAATCCCAAAGCCGCGCCCACTACCGAGGGAAGAAGTACATTTACAGAGTTGCGCAGGGGTGCTCGATGTATAGGTCTTTCAACCGCGTAATATGTCATGCTGGCTAACGTAATACTCAACGCCACTAGGCTCACCTCTGTTAAAGCGCCGCTTCCAAATATTTGGTTGCCCAGGATCAGAACCGGCCAATGCCAGAGGTAAAGACTATAAGAAATATCACCGACGAACTGCAGAAATGGTTGGCGCAGCACCAAGCGCGAGAACAGGCTTGTCGGCTGTTTTTCCGGCGCATCGAGCAAGACCAGCAAAGCACCTAGACAAGGCAGTAAAGCCCACAGTCCGGGATAGCGTAGATCATCACCGTAAATCACCGAAGCCAGCAGGATCAACAGCCAGCCTGTGGTATTGAGCAGTGATCGGCCGCGCCATTGCCCAATTCGCGCAAAGCGGCCCTTCTCCATCGCCTTCCTGAGCAGGAAGGTCAGCGCACCCAGCGCAAACTCCCAGACCCTGCCGGGCATCAAATAAAACCCCGCGTCCACATTGGTGTGGGACCAGTACACCCCAATTGCCAGTGACACAGCCGCTACTATCCCCAGGCCGGTCGCGAGGCGCTTATAGCTCATGGGCGCACCTTGCCACTGCCAGATCCCGTACAAAAACAACAGTGACCAAGGCCAGACGAGATAGAACTGTTCCTCGACGGCAAGCGACCAAGTATGCAGAAACAAATTGTTATTGATGCTGCTCGAGAAATAATTGATCACGCGTGCGGCAAAATAGAAATTGCTGAGCCAAATGCTGGCGGCTTGCCCAGCGCCGGCGTCATTTCTTTGCCATTCAGGGCTGATCAAAAGCCATCCGACCACGGCCACACTGAGTAAAACTAACAGCATGGCAGGGAGTAGGCGTTTGAGTCGCCGCGCGTAGAATTGCCAGGCTTGAAAACGCCCAGTGGACTCGACTTCGCGCAGAACGAGCCCGGAGATCAAGTAGCCAGAAAGCACAAAGAATACGTCGACGCCGATATAGCCACCTGCAATCAACCGAAGATGGGCATGAGCAGCGACCACGAGCCCAATGGCCAGTGCACGCAGGCTTTGAATGTCGGCACGTCGTGTCCGATTTTGCAGCCCTTGCAGCTGAGACGAATGCAGGACGCTTGGATGTCGACCCGACTTAGCCTTGGTCATGCCGTAAACAGCCCCCGCTTTCCGGTTTGAATAATGCAGTCCACGTTTGTGACTTGTGCCATGGCCTTTGCGCCAATGGAACCTGACCCTGCGCCGGCTTCATGCACATCAGATCCTTGGTATTTTCCTGATGAACAGAGGAACGAATGGGGCAGGAAAGAGAATGTGCCGAACCGGCAGTACACGCTGGAATTCAAGATTGAGCCGGCGCGGTTGACCGAATCGATCAGCGGTAACCAGGCTGCCAAACGCATGGGAATTGCGGATTCCAGCGTTCGGAATTGGATCCGACTGAATCGTACCAGCAAGCTCAAGGTAGCGGACCCTTCGCTGGGTGGGCGATATTACGCAAATCGCCACCGCCGAAAGTTGGCTCTACCTGGCCGTGTCATGGATCTGACAAGCCGCCGTATCGTGGGCTGGTCGATGAGCGAGTGGATCAACACCGATCTGGTCTGCCAGACGCTCAAATCGGTGTACTGGCATCGCAAACCCGGCGCCGGGCTGATCATGCACACTGACCGCGGGAACCAGTACGGGAGCCGCGACTGTCGCCGGTTGATCGAGGAGAATGCAATAGTGCAGTCGATGGGCTGGAAAGCCAGCGAATGGGACAATTCTGTAACGAAAAGCTTCTTCAAAACGCTCAAGGTCAGACGCGTCTACCAGGTTCGGTACGCAACCCGGACGGAGTCGCGCATCGACCTCATCGATTGAATCGAGGGCTTCTGCAATTCGCGGCGCATGCATTCGGCGATCGGTTATCAGGTACCGAATCAGTGGGAGAATCGACTCAAAGCTGCATAGCCTGATGTGCGTCGAATCGAGGCAGGGTCAGTTTGTGTAGACCCTCTTGTAAGAGCATCATCCCATACGCGGCCACTTTCTTCAACATTGACGCCTGCCGGCAATACACTCGGCGGCAGTGTCTCACTATCTTTTACGGTCTTCGTCCGCGCCGGCCAAGTGCGGCTTCCGTGCTTCGCGCAAAGCAGGTACAATTTTGCACGTCCTCTGTGGCTGACTAGTGCCTGTGGGGAGGGGTACAGCGTTTCATGGGGCGGTAGCTCAGCTGGGAGAGCGTCGCGTTCGCAATGCGAAGGTCCGGGGTTCGATCCCCCGCCGCTCCACCATAAAAACAAAGGCTTAGCGGCTTGCTAGGCCTATTTTTTTGCCGATTTGAGTTGTTGAACCTTGAGCTTGATCAGGTCACAACCTCGGAGCTTGCTGTCGATGGCCAGATTGAACAGGGCCAGATCGCGGGTACTTTTGGTAAGTTGTAGCCTGATACGGATGGCCCAGATCTCCCGAAGCTTGAGGGGTGGTTTCGGCCCGATCAGACGGTCTTTGTCCCATGGGATATGGTCCATGGTTCCGTTGGTACTACTCTGATTGCAGGACGTGGCATGATTCCTCCTATGTACTGAGGGAACACCATTTCGGTGCACTCTGGATGGGACGCTTCTGAGCCTCAAGCCAGGCACGGGTTGCAGTTTATATCATCACTGATATAATTAATTGATGAAGCCCATCACCTTTCTCGGTGATTCTCTCGAAGCGCTGCGCGCTTTCCCGCACGAAGCACGCCGGGAGTCGGGGTTACAACTGGATCGCGTGCAACGCGGACTCTTACCAGAGAGCTGGAAACCGATGAAGACTATCGGCCCCGGTGTCACCGAGATCCGGGTGCGTGTCGAAGGCGGGATCTTTCGGGTGCTGTATGTCGCCACGCTTCCGGAAGCTGTCTATGTGCTGCACGCTTTCCAGAAAAAGACCCAGAAAACCGCCAAGGCCGATTTGAGTCTGGCGACAACGCGCTACAAGGCGCTGAGGAAAGAGCAATGAAGAAACAGACCTATGCAAGTGTATGGGATGCCATCGAAGATACACCCGGTGCAGCTGCCAGCATGCGCGTGCGTGCGGAATTGATGATCGCCATCCAGCGTTACGTGGAAGCCAGTGGCGATACCCAGGTCCAGGCCGCGAAACATCTGGGGCTCACGCAGCCACGCCTCAACGACCTGCTGCGCGGGCGCATTGAGAAATTCAGCTTGGACGCCCTTGTGAACATGCTGGCGCGCGTCGGCCGGCATGTGGCCGTGAAGGTGAAAAAGGCCGCGTAACCTCTAAAGTCTCGTACGATGCCAACGGCAACCGGCTCTCCAAAGTGACCGGCACCACGACCATTCCCTCGGAACGGAAACGGTCACGTATCTGTACACCGATTATGACAACATCCCAAGGTTGGCCACCAACCCCACTGGGACCATCGTCTGGCTCTAGGAGGGGGTCTTCGGGAATACCCCGCTCGGCCCACCGAGCCCGTTGGATGTGACACTCCGGTATCCGGGCCAGACCTACGATTCCGAGACGGGGCTCTCCGATAACTGGAACCGCTACTATGATCCAGGGACGGGGTTGTTGAGTTGCAGCTAACACTGGCCCGGGTTTTGCATTGAAATTTGACCCATCTATGTGAGCCAGTATGGCTCAAGCTTTGGGTAGTTTCTTAGTCTTTCCCTCCTTTTCGGTTTTGATGGTGCTGTTCTTGAAGCGGTAGCTCTCGTTGCCGGTCTCCTAAGTACATAGTTCCATAAATATGATGACGTATAAGTCTGGCATATCTTCGTCCCTAGTGGCATCCTTATCAGCCCAGGGAGGGAATATATGCCAAGAAAATGCCCGTATCGCATTGAGCTATCCAGTGCAGAACGAGTTCGACTCGAGGCCACGGCTCGCAAATATACGTCGCCGTATCGGGACGTCATCCGGGCCAAGATCGTGCTGTACGCCGCCGAGGGGCTCGACAACGATGAGATCGCAGAGCGCCTGGATACGCCGCGCCAGATTGTCAGCAAGTGGCGCAGCCGCTTCTTCCGAGAACGTCTGCGGGGTCTGGAGGAACGCTCCCGCACCGGGCGCCCAGCGCTCTTTTCCCCCCAGCCTCGTCGTGGCCATTAAGGCCCTGGCCTGCCAGCTGCCCTACGAGTCCGAGGTGCCGCTGTCGCGCTGGAGCGTGCCGGAGATCCGCCGCGAGGTCATCGAGCGCGGCTTGGTGGCCTCGATCGGGCAAAGCACCCTGTGGCGCTGGCTCACCGAGGATGCGATCCGGCCGTGGTCGCACCGCACTTGGATCTTCCCGCGCGATCCGGCTTTCGAGCGCAAGGCCGGCAGAGTGCTGGATCTGTATCAGGGTGAATGGGAAGGAAAACCTTTGAGCCCGGCAGACTGCGTGCTCTCCACGGACGAGAAGACCAGTATCCAGGCTCGAGCCCGTATCCATCCCACCC
>DAIDTL010000056.1 GCA_027457225.1 Ferrovaceae bacterium | reverse complement strand
GTCCCACAATCCGGTTGAATGGGGATCGCCCTGATACGTCCCCGCCACATGGTGCGTGCCGGACAGTGCGTGACAGATCAGGATGGCATTGCTGCGCGCCGCGTTAAGACGGCCATAGGTTTCGTAAACCAGGTCAAACTGTTCGAGACGCGCTCCCGAGATCAGCTGAAACGGTTCATCAAAATGAACCCGCTGGGGAGCAACTATGCCCAAGGAACGGGAGTGCTTCATTTGCCAGCCAGCCTGTTTTTAAGAATGGCATTGCACGACCACCGCAAGCTTTCATGGCAAGGCCCACAAAAAAACCAAATACCTTTTCCTTGCCGGCGCGATATTCGGCAACCTGACCAGGATGTGCTGCCATCAACGCTTCCACGATTTTTTCCAGGGTAGAAACATCTGAAATCTGTTTAAGGCCCTTCGATTCGATCAGTGTATCGGCCTCTCCGCCATCACTCCAGAGCGCATCAAAAATCTCCCTGGCCATCTTGCCAGAAAGGGTACCGTCCTGAATGCGTCGTAACAGACCCCCCAACTGTTGCGGTGTGATGCGACTGTGCCGGATTTCCAGGCCATCCCGATGCAGGGCCGCGGACAGTTCACCACTGACCCAGTTGGCGCATAGTTTGGCCACTCCCTGCACAAAATGCATCAGCGCCTGAAAGTACTGGGCCTGGTCAAAGGAGGCGGTCAATACGCTGGCATCATAAGGCGACAGCCCAAAATCGGACACGAACCGTCTGCGCATGGCGTCAGGCAGTTCGGGCAATGCGTTCCGCACACGCTCGATCCAGGCGGCATCGATACATAATGGCAGCAAATCCGGATCGGGAAAGTAACGGTAGTCCTGGGCATCTTCCTTGGAGCGCATGGAGCGCGTTTCGTCCCGATCCGGATCATACAGACGGGTTTCCTGGACGACGTTCCCTCCTGATTCAATCAGTGCGATCTGGCGTCTGATTTCGAACTCGATGGCTTTTTCCATAAAGCGAAAGGAGTTCAGGTTCTTGATTTCGCAACGGGTCCCATAAGCCTGCTGTCCTTTGGGACGCACCGACACATTGGCGTCGCACCGGAAGGAACCCTCCTGCATGTTGCCGTCGCAAATATCCAGCCACATCACCAAATTGTGCAGCGTGCGCGCATAGGCCACCGCTTCTGCCGCGCTACGCATGTCAGGTGCGGAAACGATTTCCAATAACGGCGTCCCGGCCCGGTTGAGGTCAATTCCGGAGAGCCCGTGAAAATCTTCATGCAGTGATTTTCCGGCGTCCGCTTCCAGATGCGCCCGGGTCAGACGAACCGGAATTTCCAGACCCTCCAGCTCGACGACAATCTGTCCGCCAGAAACCACGGGGATTTCATACTGACTGATCTGGTAGCCCTTGGGCAAATCCGGGTAAAAATAATTCTTGCGTGCAAAGATGGACCGTTTTGCAATCACCACTTGTGCGGCCAAACCAAATCGTATGGCGTATTCCACGGCAGTGCGGTTCATGACTGGCAGTACCCCGGGCAGGGCAAGATCCACTGCACAGGCCTGCGCATTAGGCGCGGCACCAAAGGCGGTGGCAGCTCCGGAAAATATTTTGGAGTGTGTGGCCAGCTGCGCGTGGGTTTCCAGCCCGATGACGACTTCCCAATCCATGTCGTCTCCTAAGCGCTTGCCAGGGCCGGAACCCGGCTGTGCCAGTCGGTGGCTTGCTGGTAGCGATGGGCCAGATTGAGCAGGCGTGCTTCGCTGAAATAATCGCCGATGAGCTGCAACCCTACCGGAAGCCCTCCCTGACCAAACCCGGCCGGAATGGATAACCCGGGCAACCCCGCCAGATTGACGCTGATGGTGAAAATATCGGACAGGTACATCTGGACCGGATCGCCGGTTTTTTCACCAAAGCCAAAAGCAACCGTAGGGGTAGAAGGCCCCATGATCACGTCACACTGCGCAAAGGCACTCTTGAAATCGTTCACGATCAGCCGGCGTACCCGTTGCGCCTGCAGGTAGTATGCGTCGTAATAACCTCGGGACAACACGTAGGTTCCTGTAAGAATGCGGCGCTTGACCTCGGGGCCAAACCCTTGTGCACGGGAAAGCTCATACATATCGGCAAGATCATCGTACCGGGGGGCACGCCATCCAAAGCGTACACCATCAAAACGGGACAGGTTGCTGGAAGCTTCGGCCGGGGCCAGCACATAGTAGACCGGCACGGAAAGCGCAGTATTGGGCAGGCTGATATCAACACGCGTCGCACCGAGCCGCTCGTATTCCTGTAACGCCGCCTCGATGGCACGTTCCACATCGGCGCTGACACCGCCGCTGAAAAATTCTTTGGGCAGGCCAATGCGCAGCCCACGCAAAGGTTGTTCCAGCAAGGCGGTGTAGTCTTCCGGGGGCCGTTGAATACTGGTGGAATCGCGCGCATCAAAACCCACCATGGTATTGAGCACAATGCCCAGGTCTTCGGCGCTGGGCGCAACCACCCCGCCCTGATCCAGGCTGGAGGCATAAGCAATCATGCCATACCGCGAAACCAGGCCATAGGTTGGTTTAATGCCGCTGATACCACACAGGGCCGCGGGTTGCCGGATGGAGCCGCCCGTATCCGTGGCCGTAGCCGCAGGAGCAAGCCGCGCTGCAACCGCTGCGGCCGATCCGCCTGAACTGCCTCCGGGAACCCTGGTGAGGTCCCAGGGATTTTTGACCGTTCCGTAAAAGGACGTTTCATTGCTGGATCCCATGGCAAACTCATCCATGTTGGTTTTGCCCAGAATCAGGGCTCCGGCAGCCTTGAACTGTTCAATGACGTGGGCATCATAAGGCGAAACGAAATTGGACAGCATTTTCGAGCCGCAGGTGGTCAGCCACCCCTGGGTACAGAAAATGTCTTTATGAGCCACTGGAATACCCGTCAGGGGCCCCGCAGTGCCGGAGGCAATGCGACTGTCCGCGGCATCGGCCTGCCGAAGCGTGCGTTCGTGATCCGTCGTGATAAAAGCCCCCAGCGTTGGGTCAAGACGGACAATCCTCTCCAGATAGGCCTGGGCGAGTTCGCGGCTGGAGACCTGACGCTTTCGAAGCGCCTCAGCGAGCTGTTTCAGTGAAGTCGTTACAAGATTCATAATTCAGCTATTCGATGACCTTGGGTACCAGATAGAGGCCGGCCTCCACTTGCGGTGCCACCGCCTGGAATTGCTCACGACGATCAACTTCGGTAACCTCGTCCGGGCGCAACCTCTGCTCCAGGTCCAGGGCATGGGACAACGGTTCGATACCGCGCGTGTCAACCGCCTGCAACTGATCGATAAGCCCCAGAATGCCGCTGAGTTGGGTCAACAATGTCCCCACCTCGTTATCTTCAACCCGTATCCTGGCAAGACGCGCCAGGCGACGCAGATCGTTTTCAGTCAAAGCCACGGAAGGGACTCCTGGCATGGAAATGAGGGGGGTAATGGAGTATCATGGAGAGCTTTGAAGCAAGTCACTTAAGGACGCCTTATGTTCGAATTTCTGCGCGGTTATTTTTCCACCGACCTCGCCATTGACCTGGGCACGGCCAATACCCTGATTTATTCCCGGGGAAAGGGCATTGTTCTTAATGAGCCTTCCGTAGTGGCCATCCGTCAAGACGGCGAAACCCATGGCAAGAAAGTCATCCTCGCTGTGGGGCTGGCCGCCAAGGCGATGCTGGGCCGTACTCCGGGCAACATCACCGCCATTCGCCCCATGAAGGATGGCGTGATCGCTGATTTTACCATCACCGAGCAGATGCTCAAATATTTCATCAAGCAGGTGCACGAATCCCGCCTGCTGTCTCCCAGCCCACGCATCATCATTTGCGTTCCCTGCGGTTCCACTCAAGTGGAGCGGCGCGCCATTCGTGAATCTGCCCTGGGTGCAGGGGCGCGCCAGGTGTACCTGATCGAGGAACCCGTAGCCGCTGCCATTGGTGCCAACCTGCCAGTTGCCGAGGCTACCGGATCCATGGTCGTCGATATCGGGGGGGGTACCACTGAAGTGGGGGTCATGTCTCTGGGAGGACTGGTGTATGCCGCCTCCATCCGTACCGGTGGCGACAAATTCGACGAAGCCATCATCAACTACATACGGCGCAACTATGGCATGCTGATCGGCGAAACCACGGCAGAGCAGATCAAAAAACAGATCGGATCCGCTTTCCCGGGTTCCGAGGTGCGCGAAATGGAAGTCAAGGGGCGCAACCTGGCCGAAGGCGTTCCCCGGACATTCACCATTTCCAGCAATGAAATTCTGGAAGCACTGACCGACCCCCTCAATTCAATCATCGGAACAGTTCACTCGGTGCTGGAACAGACACCGCCCGAGCTGGGCGCCGACATCGCAGAGCGTGGGATGGTACTGACCGGCGGAGGGGCCTTGCTACGCGACCTGGACCGATTGCTCATCGAAGAAACCGGCCTGCCCGTCCTGGTGGCCGAGGATCCTTTGACCTGCGTCGTACGCGGTTGCGGACGAGCGCTGGAAGAAATTGATCGACTGGGCATGGTTTTCACTTCTGACTGACCCCCCGGGTATCCACCACGAGGACTTGAGCCAGAAGTCGGACTGACATGGCCATTCGTACCCCCGATTTGTTTAACCGCGGTCCGTCTCCCCTGGCGCGACTGGCCTTTTACTGCGCCCTTGCGGTGGCCTGCATCGTGGTGGATTTCCGTTTTCATCAACTGGACGCTTTTCGCAAGGCGGTCAGCATCATTATCTATCCGATGCAGGAACTTGCCAGTGTGCCCGGCTGGTTGATGCGCAGCGTCCAGGAAGCGCTTGATTCCCAGCACGACCTGCAGACGGAAAACATTGCCCTGCGGCAACGTCTGCTGCAACAAGCCAACACCGTACAACAGAGCAGGATCTACCAGTCCGAGTTAAATACCCTGAATACGCTGTTGAACTTGCGCCAGCAACAGCCCTCACCAGGCACCATGGCCGAAATCGTCGCCGTGGCCCACAATCCCTTCGTTCAAAAAATCGTGATCAGCGCCCTCCAGAATAACGAGATTCACGCCGGCTCCCCCGTCATTTCCACTGAAGGTCTTGTGGGACAGGTCACGACGGTCAATCCTTTCAACGACGAAGTCACCCTGATCACTGACAAAAACCAGGCGCTGCCGGTGATGGTGCTGCGCAACGGACTGCGTGTCATGACCTCGGGCAATGGCGAGTCCGGCACCTTGTCCCTGGCTTATGTCCCGGTGGCTGCCGATATTCAAGCCGGAGACGTCCTGGTCACTTCAGGGATTGACGGGGTGTACCCACCAGGGCTCTCCGTGGCCACGGTTAAAACTGTCGAACGCGATTCCGTCTCTGCATTTGCGCACATTCAGTGCCTTCCTACTGCAGCCGTCTACAGCCACCGGTATGTGCTCGTTCTGGACAGTGCCCTCGACCAGAAAAACACGCCGCCCAATCTGGATCAGCCGGAGGCAGCCGCTCCGAGTACCGCACGCAACCCCAGAAAAACCAAAAAGCCCTGACATGATCGGCATCGCGCAAGAGCCACAAATTCTGAAACGGCCAGCCACGGTACAGTTGGTGGGGCTGAGCTTCCTGCTGGCATTTTTGCTCATGCTGTTGCCCTGGAGTGGCCCCTGGCTTTTACTGCGCCCTGACTTCATGGCGCTGCTGCTGGTGTACTGGACGGTGCGTGAACCGATGCTGATCGGAGGGTGGATTGCTTTCAGTCTGGGGATCATTGCCGATGTCGCAGACAGTTCAACCCTCGGTATCCATGCCCTGGGCTACTCCATAACCTATTTTCTGGCCTTCCACTTTCGGGCACGTATCCTGTCGTTCTATGCCGCCAACCAGGCCCTTCATATTCTGCCCATCCTGTTCATCAGCCAGGTCGTGACAGCGCTCACCGCATGGCTACTCAAGTTCCCGCTTCCAGGCTGGTGGTGGTGGTTCCAATCTCCCTTCACCGCCCTGTTTTGGATTGCATTGCCTGCCCTGCTGGAGCATCAGCGGGTTCGCGACGAACACTCACGGGTTTCCTGAAGGTGCGCCAAACCCTTCGCAACCCCCGAGAGGAGCGTCGGCAGTTCCAGTTGCGCCTCAAGGTGCTTTGGGGACTCATCACCCTCCTGTGTCTTCTGCTTGTGACACGTCTGGTCTGGCTGCAGGTCATTTCTCACGGGCATTACCATACTCTGGCCGAAGCCAACC
This sequence comes from Ferrovaceae bacterium, assembly GCA_027457225.1. Classification (GTDB taxonomy): domain Bacteria; phylum Pseudomonadota; class Gammaproteobacteria; order Burkholderiales; family Ferrovaceae; genus JAJZRV01. The sequence continues at coordinate 751 of DAIDTL010000056.1, read as the reverse complement.
GGATCAGCATCGTCCCCATTGTGCCCAATCGGGGGTTGATTCTGGATCGAAACGACACCGTGCTCGCCGAGAACAACTCCGCCTATACGCTGGAAATCAACCCGGCCCAGAATGCCAATCTCGATACAGTCATCGACCAGCTTTCCGAACTCGTCTCCATTACCCCGTCGGATCGCAAACTGTTCCGTAAATTACTGGATGAAAACCATGGCCTGTCTCCGGCACCCATTCGAAACCGTCTGACCGAAGCCGAGATCGCGCGTTTTTCAGTCAATCGCTATCGATTCCCTGGTGTAGACATCCAGGCGCGCCTGATTCGGAGTTACCCCATGGGGGCCAGCGGTTCACACCTCATCGGCTATATCGGACGAATCAATGAAGCCGACCAGGATCGCCTCGAAGACCAGGATCTGGCGAATCAATATCGTGGCACCAACCATATCGGCAAACTTGGCATAGAAGGGCATTACGAGCTGGAACTCCATGGCGTCACGGGTATGGAACAGGTGGAAACTGATGCTGGTGGCCATGGTGTTCGTTCATTGGCACGGATCGATGCGCTCGCGGGAAACGACCTCACCCTGACCATTGATGCAGCACTGCAACAAGCCGCCGAAAAAGCCTTCGGTGCCCACCGGGGGGCTTTGGTGGCCATCGAACCCGCCACCGGTGAAGTGTTGGCCCTGGTCAGCCAGCCTGGTTTTGATCCCAACCTGTTCGTGGATGGCATCGACCAGGACAGCTGGAATAC
>DAIDTL010000055.1 GCA_027457225.1 Ferrovaceae bacterium | reverse complement strand
CCCCATAAGGGCTCGCGCCCCTGGGATAGGCGTTTACCTTGGTGGCCGAGCCCACATTGTAGTAAGTATTGAGCCGGTCAGGCTCCATCTTGTCGCCCCAGGGCCAGCGCCGCGCATCTGTTCCGCGCCCGGCCTTCTCAAACTCCGCTTCTGTGGGCAAACGCTTGTGGGCCCACGCTGCATAAGCCTTGGCATCGTACCAAGTCACCATGGTGACGGGGTACATCAGCTCACCTTCGGGGATGCGTCCATTCTTCCAGTCCAGCGGTGGGCGGCGTCCGGTGGCTGCAACAAAACGGGCATATTGTGCGTTGGTCACCAGGTATTTGTCGATCGCGTAAGCCGGCAGAGTAACGGTATGTTGCGGCTTGTCCTGGAGGTCGGCGCGCTCAAGACTGGTGCCCATGGTAAATGGGCCAGCAGGAATCGTGATCATCGTGTCCAGATCCTGCCACTGCTCCCGCGACAGCAATCTTTCAGCTTCCACAACGGTATAGCCCCGATTGCTGGCACGTCCAGCCTCGTGGCTTTCATGCAAGGAAATGTCTTCGCCCGCCGCACGGACGCGCGCATTCTCTTCCTTGAGGTCGTAGGTGGCGAGCTTGCGCATGTCTTCCATGCGCCCTGCCCCGAGTTCGATCACGTGCAAAGTGCCGCCGATCATTGCCAGAATGAGGCAGGTGATCAGGGTTGCCGAGAGATACCGTTTGCGTCGCTGCCGCTCCTGGGTCGTGGGCGGTCTCACGTTTCTTAAAAACACAGTGGTCAGGCCCCTGGATCCTTCGGCTTTGGACGGGGGCGATCCTTGTAGAGCAGGTGACGGGCACGGCGTCCATAGGTACGTTTCATCATGACTTCGCCCAACACGCCACCAATGACTGCGGCTTCCACCACCACGATGACGAAAAAGCCCCACCATCCCAGCGGCATCAAGGCGGCCCCCTGAGGCACTCCTGTCATGTCGGCTACTTCATAGTAGCTGATGGCTCGCACAATCATGGGCGGGAAGTAGCACAACCATTTACCCCCCAAGCCATAAATCACGGAAACCAACATGCCTGAAACAAAGGGGATAAAGAAGACGTCCACGACCCAGAGTGGGCTAAAGTACGCTATCCCGGTAAAAATTTCGATTCGGATACCCAGCAACCGGTCGCCAAAATGATTGAAGACCATGGCCAGGCCAATCGCCGCCGCACCGCGCAGCAGCCGGTTAGGATCTTGGGTGGCCGTAACGTTCATGGATGATAATCTTTTCCGGTTAACTTTTCGTATTCGGCCTTGCGCGTTTCCTGCAAGTACCAGTCCTGTACCTTCAAGCTGGCCATATAACGGGCCAGGGCCTGCCGATTGTCCTCGGAAAGTGCTGCGTAGGAAGGCATGCGATATTCGGCCTTGAGTCGACTGGGCAGGATGGCCTGCGGATTGGGTGCCGAGAAGTACTGATAAAACCACTCCTCACTACGCAGCGAGCCGATACCGTCCAGAGCGGGCGCCGGGATGGATTCCATCATATTGCGTACCGACCAGAGCGAATGACACTGGCGACACTGCTGCTGCCGGTACAGATCAGCCCCCTGTCTGGTCAGTTCGGGCGATGCCGTGGTGTAAAACGGAATACCACGATCCTTCTCGGTCTGGTGATCATTGACCCACCAGTTGCGAAACATGACCCCACCCACCATGAGGGTCATTAACAGCAATACAGCCTTTTCACCCCGCTTCATGCTGCCCGGTGACGCTCCTCAGCCTGCTTTTTCATCCGCTCGTGGTCTGCCATCTGCTCCGCCAACACCTGACGACTTTTGGCATATTCGGACGTGGTCATCTTGTCTTTATCAGACTCGGAAAAAACCAGATACTTGATGTCCTCGTTAAACTGCTCGTTGCGTGACGCCCAACGCATACCGTAAATTGCGGCAAGGATGATTAGCCCGCCAGCTACCAACCAGAGATAGATCGTCCATCCATCCCCCAAAGAATCCAGATAATTCATAGTGAGCCTCCCTCTTCATCCTTCATTGGAGTACCAAAAACCCCCATGGTTCAGCGCAAATTCAGAACAGGACTCCTGACAGCATTTGCGTTGCCCCAAAAATTACGGACACCACAACCCCCATGATGATGACGCCGAATAACACCTTCTCGCCGGTCTTCATGTCCTTGGCTGCATGCTTGCCGCGTGCTACAACCAGGATAATCCCACAATACACCAGTATACCAATCAATAGAAAAACAAACACACCCACACCAAAACGTTGGCTGCGCATGCCTTCAATGCTCAAATCGATTTTAGCCGTGACGTCACTGCCGGTTTGCAGTCCCATCAGGGTGTTGTATCCGATAATGTTGAGAATAGTAGATAGGATGATATGTCTGCTTTCAGTGAACCGCCTCAGGGCAAAAAAACATGCCACACCGTCTGGTGTGGCATGTCAACCCGCCATTTGCGCCTTTAGCGCTATTCAATCCTTGATCGGAGGAAGACCCCTGTCTGAATTGTCAACAAAAAAACTATAAATGAAGGGAGCTATAAAGACGATCCCGATGGGTATCAGCAAGACCGCAGGGCCGTAATCAATGTCAATCATGTCGCGTACTCCTTAAAATTAGACCAGCAATTGCGTGCTCAGAAATCCCCGGTGACTCCGCAATCACCGACGCGGCTGCCAGGTAACTGGCGGCAGACGTTTGATCACAATGAACACCCACAGCAAGAAATTGGACAGATAAAAGACGTCAATGGTAAAGCCCTTGTCCCACCAAGGCTGCTGACGCATCCGCGTGCCATCGGGGCGAAAGTTGCCTTCAAAGTTGGCGATAACAACACGATCACCGACCACCGAGTAATCGCGCATATCCACGCCCTTGGCCTCCAGCGCAGTGACCTGATCCCTGATCATGCGCAGATCATCCATGGTTACAGGATGACGCTCGAGCAGCCCGTCATTAGGGGTTCCCTTGTTCATCGCCACGATAAGCTTCATGGCTTCCACATCATCCTTGGCCGCCAGAACTTCCGGCTTGTCCATGGAATGGACATACGGCGCGTACAGTGCTGCAGTGGGCCGTTGGCCCCAGAGCGGCATCGTCACAAGAAACGCCGTGATGATCGTTATAAAGACCAGTACGACAACCAGCACCGGTACCGGATTGTTTTCTGTCGTGACCCCACCAAGATCCTCTCTCTCCCACAATTCCTCGTTTCTGTAATTGGTGCTATCGTCAGTCAACGACACCATCGGTGCATCAGTTTTCCATGCCATTATCGTTTTCCCCTCATTTGATTGGCCGGTCGAAATTAAAAACCACTAGGGATTCCGACCGTTCTCTCTTCTTTAACCGATCCCTTTATTTCAGGTTCATGACAAAGTCAATCAGATTACGGATTTCGCTATTTCGGGCGTACGTCGGTACCTCAGGCGGCGTGATGCGCTTGCCCTCACGGTACTCGTTGTATTCCGCCCGCCATTTGGCGAAGTCAATCTTCTGGCCATTGGCATCCACCGGACCCCACAAGTAATCAAAACGAGGCATGATGGAATGCGGCTGCACCAGGCGCGGGTTAAAGAAGTGCAACATCATCCATTCCTTGGATGAGTTGCGTGAAGCCACGTGAAGGATATCGGGCGCCTTGCGATCAGACCCGAACGCGGTGGGCGACTCGCCGTTGAAATCACCCAGCATGGGTGGCGCACCAAACACCTGCCAGTCCTGGGTTTGTTCCGGCAACAGGGTGTGACACCACCAGCATCCTTCGCGCACAAACAATGACTTGCCAGCGGCGGCATGCTGTGTATTCTCGTCACCCGCCGTTTTCAGCACGCCCTCGGGGGTCCACCCCAGGGTAGCGGAGGCATTTTCAATGTAGTAGCGTTTCTGATCGTCCATCCTGACCAGAAATACTGTCCCCGTATTTTTGTTGCTCTCGAGAATGTGCCCCTTGTCAATGCTGAGCTTTTTGGCTACAGAACCCAGATTGTCGGGATGCAGGACACCGTTAGGCAACGGCGTCCCCTTCTCGTACACATAAGCATAAGTGGGATCCATCGGCTGTCCGTTCACCGGATCAGCCTTGAGCAGTACCTTCAAAGGCTTGTGCCAACCCAGCAACAGGGGGTCATCCAAACTGAAACCGCTTTCATGCCCAGCCCACAACTGCTTGTCCATGGCAATGTTGGTGGCATTGACCGAACCAATATCAAAGCTCGGCATAAACAGCGTGATACACATGGATAAACCCAACGCAAGAGCAAAAAAGCGGCTCCCAAGTTTATATTCTCTAAAATTCATATTCATGCGGTTCTCCTGATTTTGCCGTCGGCTTAACGTTCGTAGGCCAATTCATGGGCCATGCGACCTGCCGGAATCACCGTTCCAGCACGCGCAGTCATCCACATGTTGAACAACCAGACGCAATTCCCCATAAACACCAGGGAACCACCCAACCAGCGGGCGATCATGTAGGGATGCTCCGCAATCACCACGTCAATGTAGGGCACTTCGTAGATTTTGCCGGCACCTTGAATCAACCCGGCAATCGTCATGGAGACCCAGTAAGTGGTGAAACCGACCAACAAGAACCAGAAATGCAGGTTACCCAGCGTCAAGGACCACAGCTTCTTCCTCATGATGGTTTGTAGACCGAAGTAAACCGCTCCAACCTCCACGAACGTGGAGAAACCAAGCAGGGCCAAGTGGGCGTGCGCGACGATCCAGCCTGTCCCATGAATGTACCAGTTGATGGCACGGGTTTGCTGGAAGCCCCCTTGCATGTTCAAGGGAATGGCCATCAAGCAACCGGTCACCGTAAATTTAACCTCAAGATTTTCCACGAACATGTTCCACTTGCCTTGCATCGTCATCAGGATGTTGGATACAAAGGCAATGGCGGGCACCAGAATCAGGACACCCTCCACGGATGCGAAGGACTTGAGCCATTCTGGCAACGGTGCTGACATCAGATGGTGTGAAGCAGGCGTGGAGTAGAACACCACAATGGACCAGAAGTGCAAGTGGCCCAGCCGATGGGAGTACAGCGGATTGCCCGTAATCTTGGGAATCGTGTAGTACCCGATCGCCGCCCCCACAGGGGTGATCCACAAGCCCAGGATGTTATGGGCATTCCACCAAGTGAGATAAGCTTCGGTCAGTCCGGTCAGATGGAAGTATTCCGGCAGGTTTCCTACGAGAAGCACGATGGACACCATGAAGGTGCCGGCGCCAAAGAACCAGTTAGTGATGTAGATACCTTGGGTACGGCGGTGGATGATGGTCATCCACACATTGATTCCCAAGGGGATGGTCATGAAACACAGGACATACAGGTCGATAAACCAGGGGAAGTCTGAGTATTCACGTCCGGAGTTCATCCCCCACCACAACACGGTCAACCCAAGCGAGAGTCCGACGTTCCACAGGAATGCGTTCCAGACCCCTAGTTTCTCAGACCACAGCTTGGTGTTTCCCAACATCGGCGTCATGTACATCATGGTCATGCCGAAGGCCATGGAAATCCAGCCAAAAATTACGGCCATCACGTGAACCTGGCGCATGTGTCCGAAAGACAGGAACTCCAATCCGGTCACAAAGTCGGGAAACGCGAGCTTGGCTGCGTTGAACGCACCCAGCCCGGTACCAATGACAAACCAGACGATCGAAGAATAGCCCCAGTACACCGCCGCCGACCCTGGCGGGATATCCTCGTTTCTGGCCATCAAATATTTGAGCATTTCGGACCCCCCCTCAATTCACTCTGAATGCGTTTCTATTTAGTTAAAATAAGACAAATTTTTGAAACCACTGAATCCCTTCTTCCCGGCGCCCAGACCCTAAGCCTAGACCAACAAGCCAGGCTCACTTCTTGTCTTTGTCTCCCCTCCGCTTATGGGGCATGAGAAAACTCCACGAAAACACCATGCTTGAGAATGCCAGGCCAATTCCAAAAGCTGCAGCGATCATAGGCAACATGACGACTTTACCCCCTCTGTCTTTGTTTATTTATTTTTCGATTGATGGATTGCATCAGCGATCAGCCCTGAGAATTTTCCAGAGCGTTATGTCGCACGAGGGCAATGCTTAGAATAACCACATAAGCCATGCCAAACACGATCATGCACCAGTCTATGAATCCAGAGAACGTGTGCGGGTCGTAAGCCAGTCCATACCAGCCGCCCCAATCCGGAAATCCACCGCGCCCCAGAAAACCCATCAACGCGATGCCGAACACGCTCCCATTTCCCATGCCCGTCAACATACCGCCGACCAGAACCAGCATATAGCCACGAGACACTATCGATTTTTTCTGCATTCCTCCCCCCTAATTTGAAGGCACCCTACTTAATTACTAAATTACTAAACTGCGAAAGAACGCCCACAGTGTCCACGAACACTTGGTGAACCTGCAGGACAGCCGCACACATTTAGATTTGTTCCAGAGGGCCCCCCTCCGCCTGAGGGTTATCTTCCCCCATGATTTGCGTCTTTATACCAGCAACAATCCCATATTTCAACCCGATTTGTGATTACTTATCGGATGATCTGTCCGCGACGCAGACGGGTCCGCAAAATTACAACGGCGGTTCCAAACACCAGCACGGTCACGCCGATGTCGAAGAGGCCCGTCATCGGCATGTGTGGCGTGGGGTAAGTCCCTGAAATCCAAGTATAACGTTCAATCCAGGTGCCCAGCGCAATGGAACTTGCCACCGCGATGATGACCTTTGGGTTGTGGCGGCTGTAGGGAAACACCAGGGTAGCAAAGGGAATCACGAATTTGAGCGCGAAGAAGGTCCAGAACAATACGCTGTAATCGCCATTCTGCATCCGCCAGAGACGCTCGGTTTCCTCCGGCATGTTGCCGTACCAGATGATGAGGTACTGCGCAAAAAAGGTGTACACCCAAAGAATGGTGAATGCCAGCATCATTTGGGCGATGTAGTTGTACAGGTACTCGTCCGGCTGGTTAACGAGGGCGCCCGACTTGTCCAGCGCGTAC